>JASJGP010000410.1:0-8257 GCA_033791485.1 Desulfobacterales bacterium
TACAAAGATAAAGGTATGTTGAAGGCAATGGCGCCTGAAGAAGTGGTTGCAATATCATTGCAGTATTTAGAAAAAGATAAAGTTCTTTGTGTGCCTGGTGGGAATAATAAATTATCAAGGTTTTTACTCAAAGTATTACCCCAAACAGTGATATATAAGATGGTTTCTTCAAAGATGCATAGAAAGGAATAATCAATGCAAGAAATCCAAAAAGTGGCAATCCTTGGCGCCGGGGCAATGGGTGCTTATTTCGCCAGCAGATTTTTCGATACGGCGGGTTTTTCGACGGTATTGATTGCTAAAGGTCACCGTTTAGACAAGCTCAAAACCAAAGGCTTAGTTGTCAACGAGAAATCTTATGCAATCCCGGTCATCCACCCTGATGAAGCTATTTCGACAGTGGATCTCATTATCGTAGCCCTGAAACATCATCATCTCGAGGAAGCAGTTCAAGGTTTGGAAAAACTTGTAGGCGATTCAACCACCATTATATCTGTTATGAATGGTCTTGAGAGTGAAGAATACATTGGTTCCATCTATGGAATGGACAAGATGCTATATACCATTTCTGTGGCGATAGATGCATTACGTCAGGGAAATCGGATCACTTATACCAAGCCAGGAAAGCACTATTTTGGTGAAGCTATCAATACTACCAATCTCAGCCAACGAGTTCTCCGTGTGCAAGAAGCATTTGACAGGGCAGGAATTGTTTATGAAACGCCGGAAGATATGATCCGGATGATGTGGTGGAAGTTCATGGTCAATGTCGGGGTGAACCAGGCATCGGCTGTGATGCGAGCTCCGCTTGGTGTTTTTCAAAAATCTCCAGAGGCCCAAGGTTTAATGGAAGCGTTGATGAAAGAAGTAATTGCATTGACAGATGTTATTGATGTAAACCTGACAAACCGGGATATAGAAGAATGGTATACATTTCTAAGTGTTTTATCTCCACAAGGGAAAACGTCAATGCTGCAAGATATTGAGGCAGGACGCAAAACCGAAGTTGAAATTTTTGGAGAAAAAGTAGTTGAGTTGGGTAAAATTCATGGCGTGACAACACCGGTGAATCAAACCGTACTCCAAATTATTCGGGTATTAGAGCAGCATTCTGAAAGAAATAAAAATCGTGAAAAGCAAAGATGAAGACAGGAGGGTTCTGATGATTTTCAACCTTGATGTTTTAAAAATTGATCCTGCACAGCAATTAGAAAAACTTTCAAAGTTTATTATGGAGCAGGTAAAAGTTGTATTCCGTAGAAAAGGAGTCATAGTTGGATTAAGTGGCGGCATTGATTCCGCCTGCATAGCAGCTGTTGCGGTACATGCCATAGGAAAAGAAAGAGTGGTGGGACTTGTTCTTCCCGAAACAGAGTCTAATCCAATTAGTAGTGAATATGCAATAAAACATGCTCAAGCTTTAGGCATAGAACATCGTCAGATTAACATTACACCTACAGTTGATAGCGTTGTTCATTATAAATGGCGGGATGAATTTATGCAGAAACTGATTCCCGATTATAAGCCTGGTTACAAATACAATATAACGCTTCCTACTGACCTCTTGGAACGAGATAGTTTTAATTTTTATAGTCTTCAAGTTCAAATGCCTGGTGGAGAAATAAAGAAAAAACGGTTGAATTTGGAAGAATTTCGTACAATCACCTCATTTGCAAATATAAAAGTCAGAGCCCGGATGTTGCATCTCTACGCTGAAGCGGAACGACGAAACCTTCTTGTTGTTGGAACTACCAACCGTACTGAGTTTATATTGGGAGATTTCTGCAAATATGGTGATGGTGGCACTGATATTGAACCGCTCTCCTATCTCTATAAAAATCAAATATATCAACTTTCTGACTATCTTAAAGTAAATCCGGAAATTATTAAACGCCAACCCAGTCCTGATACGTTTAGTCTTCCCCTAAGTGACCAGGAGTTTTTTTTCAGAATTCCATTTGACAAGCTGGATTATCTTCTTTATGCGTGGGAGCATGATGTACCTATAAACGATGTAGCTAATGTATTAGATATTTCTGAAGATGCAGTTGCAAGAGCTTTTAAAGATTTTGCCTCAAAATATCGTGCTACTGCTCATTTGCGAAAAGTACCAAACACTTTAGAGTAAAAATTTTGCTACCAAGGTATTACGGGATCTGTTAGTTTGTTTGTCCTGTAGCCAGGAAAGAAGAGAAGAAATATATTCAGGCCTGCATTTGACTCATGAAATACTTCTGACACTATTTTCTTTCTCTCAAAAGTTTAAAATCTAATTCAGATAACGAAAAAGTATCTTGGCATTAGTGAACCCGATCCTGAAACTGACAACTTTTAAAGCTCCTTAACAGGTATCATGCTTTGCCTTGCTCACACCCACTCCAGCTAATAAAAGTCCGCTTTGATGAATATATTCTTTACGTTTTTTCCGATTTCTGCCATAATCTTTTAGTCTTATGGGCATACCTTCTTTGTTTTATTGGTTAATTTGAAAAATATTCTATGCTTGGAGGTATGCCTTATCTTAACAAAACATCCAATCTGAGCTATTATACAAGACCAGGAGGAGTCATGAAATTACTGAGCTTTGACATAGAGATCTCGGATGTCTTTGAGTTGGGCAAACACGAGGACATGGAGAAGTATGCGCCGTTTCATATTTCGGTAGCGGCAACGGCCATTCATGACGGGGAGGAACGGGTTTGGTATTCCGAGGATGAGGAAGGTCGTCCGGCGTTAAACTTGACGCGGGAACGAGCGCATGAACTCCTGGAGTATCTCGACGAAATGCAGCAAAAGGAATTCATGGTCTGCGCGTGGAACGGTTTGAGCTTCGACCTAAAATGGATCGGACACCAGGCCGATGACATGGCCCTCGCCGCTCGTATCGCTCTGAAGAGTTACGATCCCATGTTCCAGTTCTTCAATCAGGCCGGTTTCCCAGTTAGCCTTGCGCATGTGGCACAAGCTATGGATATCTCGCAAGAGAAGCTCATGGACGGCGCGGACGCACCGAAGGAGTGGTGCGCAGGAAATTGGCAGAAAGTGATGGACTACTGCCTTGGTGATTGTCAGATGACCAACCTCATCGTCCGCGCCATACAGAAAGCCCGGCAGGTTCGATGGGTAACGGCCAAAGGGTATGTCAGTTCAAAGCCTATGCCATGCCTCAAACCAGTCGAGGAAGTTATCCAAGACCCGGAGCCTGACCAGTCTTGGATGGATACACCAATACCGAAGAGCAAGTTCTATAATTGGATTCAGGATGCTACAGGAACGCAAATATGAGTTATGCAATCTTAGCTCTTATACGCACTGCAACCTATATATGACAATAGTGGTAGAAAAGGAGAAAGTAACATGGCAAAAAAGTATGAACTCCCCCCTTCCAAACTCAGATCAATATGTGATCCGGCGCAATTTAAATTTAAAAACACTGAACAGGTTTCGCCCTTAGATGGTGTGATCGGTCAGGAACGGGCCGTTCGCGCCATTGGATTTGGTCTGAACATGAACAGTCCGGGTTATAACGTCTTTGTTTCAGGAGTAGAAGGTACCGGTAAATCGACCATTATCAAGTATATCGTCACTCAACATGCTAAAAATCGCCCGGAACCGGACGATTGGTGCATGGTGAATAATTTTAAAGATGAATTTTGTCCCAAAACGATTTCGGTACCCTCGAGTAAAGCGAATCTATTTAAAAAACAGGTCGACCGGTTTATTAATGACCTGAAAGTTCAGCTGCCAAAAGCCTTTGCTGACAAGTCATTCCAGGAAAAGACATCTGAAATAAAAGAAAAATATTCGAAAAAACAACAGCAATTATTTCAAAAACTGGATCAATCAGCGGCAAAGAAATATTTAATGATTAACAAAACCCAAACAGGCTTTCAAACGATTCCGCTGGCGGATGGAAAGCCGATGACGCCCGAAGCGTTTCAGAAGCTAGCCGAGGATAAACAGGCTGAAATAAATAACAACATTCATTTACTGCAAGCAGACATCGAGGCCACCCTCAGAGAAAACAACAAGTTAAGCCATGACTTGCAAACACAAATTGGTAAAGTAGTGGAGGAAATGGCGCTGTTTGTGGTGAAAAACCGCATGGATATATTAAGAAATCGTTATAAAGACAGTCATGATATTTTAGATTATTTGAATGAGGTTCAGTAAGATATTGTTGAAAATGTCGATGGTTTTATCAAATCGAAAAAGGACAATGCAAAAGCGGAAAGTTTGTTATTACAGTCTTCCAGACCCACTTTTCAAGAATACCGGGTCAACGTATTGGTCGATCACAAACAAGAAAAAGGCGCCCCGGTAATTTTTGAAACAAACCCTACCTATAATAACGTTTTCGGCCACATTGAGAAAAGAGCCTATATGGGAACCCTGATGACCGACTATACCATGGTTCAGGCCGGTTCTCTCCTAAAGGCCAATGGTGGCTATCTTATCATGGAAATTGAGTCGGTCCTCATGAACCCATACGTGTGGGAAGCCCTGAAAAGAGCACTGCAGAACAAACTTCTTTTCATCGAAGATTTGGCTTCGGGATTAGGGATGGGCACCTCTTCTCTTCGTCCCGAGCCTATTCCCCTGGATGTGAAAGTCGTATTAATAGGCAGCTATCATCTGTTTGAAACGCTCCAAAACCACGATTCCAAATTCAATAAAATCTTTAAAGTCCGGGCCGATTTTGATTATGAAGTCGAACGAAACAAAAATACGGTAAAACAATATGCCCAATTCATTGCCCGGACCTGTAAAGAAGAAAACCTGCTTCCGCTATCTCCCAAAGGCGTGGCCGCCGTTGTCGAATACGGAGAAAAACAAATTTCGCATAAAGATAAACTCTCCTTAAGATTTGGACAAATTCATGGAATATTAAAAGAGGCCGACTATTGGGCGAAGAAAAAAAATGCACGTACGATTTCAGAAAAATACGTGGAGAAAGTCCTGAATGAACATAAATTCAGACACAATCTGTATGAAGAAAAGGTTCATGAGTCATACAAAGACGAGACGATACTAATTGATGTAAAAAAAGATATTGTGGGTCAGGTGAATGCCCTGGCTGTTTATCAAATCGGGGAAAATGCATTTGGCCGCCCGTCGCGGATAACCGCCGAAACATACATGGGCAAAGCGGGTATTATTAATATCGAGCGTGAATCCAAATTAAGCGGGAAAACCCATGATAAAGGGATGTTGATCCTTTCGGGCTTTTTGGGTCGGACTTTTGCCCAGAGCTATCCTTTGAGCCTTTCCATCAGTATCACATTCGAGCAGAGTTATGGTGGTATTGACGGTGACAGCGCATCTTCCACCGAGTTGTATGCGATTCTCTCCAGTTTGTCGGATATTCCCATCCACCAGGGAATTGCCGTTACCGGTTCGGTCAATCAGAAGGGAATGATTCAAGCCATCGGCGGTGTGAATGAAAAAATCGAAGGTTTTTTTGACGTCTGCCAAACAAAGGGACTTACCGGCAAACAAGGTGTGATCATCCCTGTAGCCAACGTAAAGAATCTCATGCTCAAAAAAGAAGTGATCGATGCGGTAAAAAAGAAAAAATTTCACATCTACCATGTGGCAACCGTTGAGGAAGGAATCGAGATATTAACAGGTGTTTCGGCCGGTAAACCGGATAAACAGGGAAATTATTCAGAAAAGACTGTCTTTAAGAAAGTCCAGGATAAGCTTAAAAGATACCTGGAAAGAACGTATGAAATTAAAAAGTGGGCAAAATAGTGAATGTTCGGAGAGCGTGGGAGAAAAAGAATATGAAACTTTATCATTATACATTCAGGCTTTTCGTTATAATCTTATGTCTTTTCATTATTAGTTGTGAAAACACTAATACAGACAAAAACGCTGCTCAAACTAATTTAGCAAACGACCAAAGCAATAAAATCAAACAACTACAGAGAAAATATATCGAACTTAGCAAACAACAACCTGATTTAAAAAAAGATTATCAAAAATTAGAATTTGAACACGAAAATCTACTAATACAGAAAAAAGATTTGGAAGCATGGGCTAACAATTTGGTTGAAAGTTATGGCCCAAGTATTTGGTACTTTGGTGTGTATGAAAAACCAATATTTTATAAACATTCAAAAGGCAATACTATCCAAGACATAATTAGCGAGTTGAATACATTATTAAAAAAGGACGGAATTCCAACAGTAATATTAGACAAAATTGATAAAAATGTAGCTTACGTGAGAATAAGCGATGATGAATATTTAACACAAAGAATGGGTTCATCCGGCGCAAACAGTTATTTAAAAGTCGTTACATATTCATTAGCATCACTAAAAAATATTGACTGTGTCTATTTTGACTTTGATACAGGTGCTCACGCGGAACCAGGAAAATACTGTAAATATTAATGCTGCTTAACAATGGCCTCAAAGCGCCAAAGGCTGCGTCTTATTCCTGTCGTTAATGTCAACGTTCAAGTCATCGAGGATAACCCACCAAAGGAGAATAGAAAATGTATGTATCCCATCTGGCGTGCCCGAAATGCAATAATACCTATGAGAGCGAAAAGATCATGCAGGTGTGTGACTGCGGATCCCCTCTGCTTGTGCGATATGACCTCGGCAAGATATCAACGGTCCTGAAAAAAGAAGATTTGAGCAAGAGAAAGCCGGATCTTTGGCGTTACTTGGAACTGCTTCCTGTCAAGCATCATAAAAATATTGTCAACCTTGGAGAGGGGATGACGCCGCTATTGAAATTGAATCGACTGGGGGCCGAAGTGGGCCTTAAAAACCTCTATCTCAAAGACGAGGGCATCATTCCAACCGGGACATTTAAAGCGCGCGGTGCTGCCGTAGGTGTTTCCCGTGCCAAAGAACTGGGCGTAAACATATTTGCCATGCCTACCAATGGAAATGCAGGCGCTGCATGGGCCGTATACGCTGCTGCCGCGGGGATAAAATCGGTCATTGTGATGCCGAAAGATGCACCGCCCATACCCCGGGGGGAGTGCGCTATCAGCGGAGCTGATTTATATCTGGTTGATGGGCTCATCAGTGATGCAGGCAAAATTGTTTCAAAGGCGGTAAAAAAATACGGCTGGTTCGACGCCTCCACGCTCAAGGAACCCTACCGGATTGAAGGGAAAAAAACCATGGGCCTTGAGATCGCAGAGCAGTTCGATTGGAAACTGCCGGATGTCATCATTTATCCCACTGGCGGCGGTGTTGGCATTATCGGCATTTATAAAGCGTTGCAGGAACTTCATGAGATGGGGTGGGTTGGCGAAAGGATGCCCAGACTCGTTGCCGTACAATCGACCGGATGCGCACCCATTATAAAGGCCTGGGAAGAAGGCAAGAAAGTGTCTGAATTCTGGCACGATGCCAAAACGCTTGCTTTCGGCATCACCGTGCCCAAGGCTTTGGGTGACTTTCTGGTATTGGAAGCCATATACAAAACCAACGGCTGCGCTGTTGCCGTAACCGATGAAAAGATTATCGAAGCAGAGAATATGTTGGCATCCAGAGAAGGTACTTTCGTCTGCCCAGAAGGAGCTGCCACCCTCAGTGCTGCACTGACACTTCGGGATACGGGTTGGCTCGGATCTGACGAAAACGTTGTACTGCTCAATACTGGGAGCGGGCTCAAATACCCTGAAACCGTTCACATCGAACCAAAAGTTTTGGCGGTAGATGACCATTTATAGCTTTGTACCTGAATCTTGCATGTAAATGAGGTACATTAAAAAAAGACATCACAGAAATCGAAAGAATTCTAAAAGCGCTGATAAAGCCTTTGGAAAACAAACCAATGACTCCTTGCTTACCGGGCGTAGCCGAAGGTGAAGCCTGGACCCCTGGAATCCCTGAACCCTCCTCTCCAACTAAATTGGAGAAGAACCATAAATATTAAAATGTTCGTGTGGCTTGACCCGGTTGGAGACTGAATCATGGTTGCAAAAACAGGAAATTATCATCATGGAGTGACTATCGGCATAAGATCAGGTTTTATTTTTGTGCTGGTCACCGCCCTGTTACTCATATGTGGCTGCGGCCAGAGCGAACCAACGTCCGGCGCTTCACTGACTCCTGCATTGGAGGTGAAAAAAATGAGGATGAAGCTACCCAAACCAACATATAATAGTGATGTTTCTCTTGAAGAAAGTCTTGTCAAGAGACGGTCGGTCAGGAATTATACCGGTGAATTGCTTACAATAGAGGAGGTTTCGCAACTGTTGTGGGCGGCCCAGGGAACAACTTCGGGC
>JASJGP010000411.1:0-3317 GCA_033791485.1 Desulfobacterales bacterium
CCGCCCTCATAGCAGTGGCCTGGGAAGCCGCAGAAATTGCCGGCCAGGGAGGCCTTATTGACCCAAGCCGGGAATCTTTGAAACAATATGCCTTTGGGCTCCGCATATCCGTCGCTTTTTCCGTGGGACTTGCTATCCTTATAGGTGTCCTGCGTATCCTGCGTGGCTGGCCTATTCATTACCTGATCATCAGCGGCTATGTTATTGTTATGCTGATGACCATCATTGCTCCCAAAGAAATTATCGGCATCGCCTATGATGCCGGTGGCGTCACGACATCCACCATCACGGTACCCCTGGTTGCAGCGCTGGGAGTTGGATTGGCCTCTTCCATCAAAGGACGAAGCCCCCTTGTGGATGGTTTTGGCCTTATTGCTTTTGCGTCCCTTCTTCCCATGATATTTGTCATGGGTTACGGCCTTATAATTTTTTAAATAAAAAGGGCATACCAGTGGAATTCATATATGAGTTCAGTAAAATACTGCTTGCCACCTGTAGAGATGTGCTGCCGATCATTATTCTAATAGTTGGGTTTCAGCTTTTGGTTCTGCGACAGCCAATTCCTCATCTGCGTCGTCTCGTTATAGGTGGCGTCTATGTTGTCATTGGCCTTGCCCTGTTTTTAGCAGGACTTGAAAAAGCCCTTTTCCCTTTAGGAAATATTATGGCTACCCAGCTATCTGACCCAGCTTTTATTTATGGTCCGGGAGAAATAGTTATCCAGGCGAACTGGAAGGCATATGGCTGGGTTTATCTTTTTGCGGCCATGATCGGCTTTGCAACCACCATTGCCGAGCCATCTCTTATTGCAGTGGCCTTTAAAGCCAACGAGGTATCTGCTGGAACGATCAAGCAATGGGGGTTAAGAATCACAGTCGCTGTAGGTGTTGCTTTCGGCATAAGCTTGGGAACCTTTCGCATTGTCACAGGTACCCCGCTTTATCTTTATATTATGGTGGGCTATATGATTGTTATTGTACAGACCATATTTGCCCCAAAAAACATCATTGCCCTGGCCTATGATTCCGGCGGGGTCACTACTTCAACCGTTACAGTACCGCTGGTAGCAGCCCTTGGCCTTGGACTGTCTGCCACCGTGCCCGGGCGAAATCCTGCTTTAGACGGTTTTGGCCTTATTGCTTTTGCCAGTCTGTTTCCAATTATAGCCGTTATGGGCTATGCTCAGTTAATGCAATGGTCAACTCAACGCAAAACAAAATTAATGGAGAAAAAAAATGCGCTTTAAACTGATTTTAGCCTCGGTAAAGGCGGATATCACTGACTGCATTGTTGATGGGGCAAAAGAGGCAGGAGCCACAGGAGCTACGATCATACCGGCCAGGGGGACCGGTATTCGTGAAGCTAAAACCTTTTTTGGTCTCACCCTGGAGGCACAGACCGACATTATCATGCTCCTTGTTGAGGAGCATCTTGTTACTAAAATATTGGATGCCATAAAGAAAGCGGGAGAATTTCATAAACCGGGAACAGGCATTGCCTTTGTGGTTCCGATTGAACATGTTGTAGGGCTGGAAAGTCAGATGGAAAAATTTAAACAAGACGTTCGGAAAAGTTATTTTTAAACAATGTAATTTATTTTTAGGAGGGAGAAAATTATGGTACCTGACAACACCAAGATAGTTCGTGCAAGGGACGTGATGAATAAGGGGATTCTGACCATTGACGGCATGGCCACGGCCAGGGAGGCTGCCGATAAAATGCGTTCTGAAAGAGTATCCTCTCTCCTTGTTAAAAAACGGCATATTGATGATGCCTGGGGTATACTGGTCGTTCAGGATTTTATTAGAGGGGTGATAATGCCTGGGCGCTCCCCATCTGAAGTGAATGTTTATGAAATCATGACAAAGCCAATTATCACCGTGCCAGCTGATATGGACATACGCTATGTGGCCCGTTTAATTTACCGTGCCAGTATACGCAGAGCTCCGGTTGAGGATGGAGGGGAGCTTATCGGTATGATTTCTCTTTCCTCGTTAATTCTTGAAAGTGAGCTTTTTTAGTTCCTTTACAGAGGTTTGAATAATACCAGGGAAATAAAATTGGCTTCTCCATTTTTATTCGTTACCTTTGCTTTTTATTCAAACCTCCCGCTTCCGGTTGGCACTGATGATGACATCCCTTAAGGCCTTTTGGCTTCTTGCCCGCATCCACTTTTTTTCAAACCTGGGGTCCAGAACAATCTGAGCAATAGCAGGCAGTGTTTGAAGGTGGAATTTTCTTTCATCTCTGGAACCTACCAATACAAAGGCAGCATGTATCAGTAGGTTGGCTTTGGAAAATTCAATCCCTTGTTTGCACCTGGCAAGGAGAATTGAAATTTTTTTCTCGCCATCAATAATAATATGAGGAACTGCAATGCCCGGAGCGAGTACAGTTGTGATTTCCTCTTCTCTTTTGATCAACATGTCACTAAGAACTTATGATTGCTTAAATTACATGGATTCACTGGGCCGGGTTTATCTTGGCCGTCATTCTATTTTTGACGCTGGATTCGGTCGTATTCCATAGAAAAAGGGGCTAAAAGGTGAATCGATTCCATTTTCGTCAAGAGTAGTAGCTGTTGCAGATGTTTACGATGCTTTAAGAAGTGTGCGTCCGTATAAACAACTTTGGTCTCATGAAAAAGCTGTAAATGAAATTTTAGGCCAAAAAGGAAAGCATTTCGATCCAGAAATTATTTCAGCCTTTGTCAGCCAGTCGGAAAAATTCTATATCGTATCTAACCTTCATAATAAAAAAAATTTGGCCTAAAAAAACACAGATAATAAAGGCGAATCTTTTGTCTATTAATCAAATTCCTGAGGCCCTTGATGTAAAGGCGTTTATATCTTTTGATAGTGATCAGTAACGACCATATTTCGGCAGCGACTATATGTATTCATAGGGCGCAGTCCTGACAATATTTGGGAACCACTATATCTGGTATCTTATGCTTTTCCAGAATAGAATTTTCAATTCAAATATATGAACCGCAGGCATCATTTTTGGACATTATTCCAAGTGGTTTTTATAATATAAAAAATTTAATGCAGACTTCTGGCTTAATCTATTCTTTTCAGGATTCCAAAAATCCCCCAGACTATCCCTGTAACTCACCCCACACTGGCGTATATGATAGTGTTGTCACAATCCTTAATTCTCCCGAAAAGTCTAAACGCAAAAAGCCCTGATCATTGTAATAATGATCAGGGCTTTTTGAAGAATAATCTGGCGGCGTTCTACTCTCCCACACAGTCTCCCATGCAGTACCATCGACGCTAAAGAGCTTAACTTCCGTGTTCGAGATGGGAACGGGT
>JASJGP010000412.1:0-2833 GCA_033791485.1 Desulfobacterales bacterium
CGGGACATTATATAATCCTTATGTCAAGAGAACTCTTTAAAATTTTATTAGTTGATAAAGCAATGCGGACTTCCGGGAGTGAATTCAAATTGCAAGTGCACCATGAATAGCACCGTTAGAGTCAAAATCAATGATTTTGATTTGGGGTCGGGCCACGGTAACCAACTATAATAACATTAAAATAGGCCTAAAATAGGTCCTAAAACCTTCTTAAACGACTCTTTTTGACCCCCAAAAGGACCTTTTAAGCTAATATATTTTTTATAAAAATCCTTAGAGCTGTTATTTTGCACCCAAAATGGTATGTTTAAGACCAAAAAACGGCTATTCTTGGAGCTTTTCCCTCCAACTTTTCAGACACTTACCGTGGCCCGACCCTAAATCCACAAATCCAAATCCCAAATCCCGAAGGTAACATAAAGGTTCCCGCGGGCTTTTGCTCTTTCGGTTAATATATGTGCTTTGTGTCACCTTTTTCGGACGTAAAGTGTGATTTATGGCACAACACCTGATGAATAAACCTATGCGTTCATGTATTCACCGGCTTGTACCCGTATATCTTTGCATTCAAGCAAACGCAGGCATTATCTAAACGCGCTAATTGTAACAGGTCAAATGACAACCACCACAAAAACAAACATTGTACTCAGTTATAGATTTTAATAATTTAACCCTCCTGCTTTTTCTATTTTCAGAGGCTACTTTAGGCTCATTTTGCATGAGATCCCCTTGTCTCATAATGTCAGATGTTGATTAGGCGTTAAGTTTTTGCTTGAGTGCCTTTGCAGGTGAAAAGGTAATCGCCTTTCGTGCAGGGATCTGAATTTCCTCACCTGTTTGCGGATTGCGCCCCTTTCGCGGCTTTCGTTGCCGGATCTTGAAGCTTCCAAGTCCTCTCCAGCGCACGCTTTCACCGAATGAAAGTGTATCAAAGATAGTCGCTCCAACGGCATTAAAAGCTCGCTTGGCAGAGGCGTTACTGCTGAAGATTTCAGGGTTCTTGCTGCGCAACGATTCTATCAATTTTTTACCAGCCGTTACCATGCGGGGCAACATTCTTTTTCCGCTATCAGGTTCAGGCAAGAGTGCCTCAGCAGGAAGAAGCAGGAGATTAAACTGACAATTCGGACAGGTATTAGTCGGATCTGCCATATCCTCTGAAATATAAAAAACTCGATGCCTATCGTAGTCGGATCGACAAAAAAATTCGCTTCCGCACTGTGGACAGTAACGCGTCATACACACCAGATCGGTATCAGTAAATTTATCCATTGTTCGCCTCCCTTTTTTTTAGTTTTTCTTTTTATTCTTCATGGCCTTATTCTCTGCCTGCAGTTCATTGAGGAGATTTTCCAGCGGCCACTCTTCAGAAATAGGGGTCAAGGTTGCCCAAATTTGACTGGCAAACCCTGCCTTCCGGTAGGCCGCCAGCAGAAGGTGCAGCTCTTTCTGGGTTAATCCAGACATCACTACCGCTCTCGACATGTTTGTATCGCCCACAAATCCAGCCTTGTTTTCATGAGTCAGAATATCGCCGACGCTTGTCCCGAGATCACGGGCGGAAGCAAAAACGACCCGAATACCAGATAGACCGACTTGATCAACCAACTTGAGAAAACCAGTCTGCTCCTCTTCAGGATAGCCGCAAACCAGCAATCCCCTCGGGCCGTACATGCGCTTTTTCGATTTTCTTACCTTAGTAAACTGTCCTTTGTGCTTCATGTTTCTGTCTCACTTTCCGCCCGGCTGCCAGAAATTCAACCCATCTATTTCCGGCTGATTTTGCACGAGATTCCCTTTAAGTTGGGAGTGCCGAACTCCTTTCCTATGTTTTCCGTGGAGGTAAGCATGTTGTAGTTTGACTTTTTCCATTCATATCCGGTTTCAATATTGGCTTCAGGAAACCACCATCCATAAGCAGCTATAATTACACCAGGATGAATCGTGTCGGTAAGATGGGCAAACTGTGTGATTTTGCCATAGCGGGTTTCAATAAAGATTTCATCACCTTCTTTGATACCGTATTTTTCTGCGGTTTTAGGATTAATCATGGTTGTGGGATGGTTCTCAAGTTTTCTTAACTTTTTAATCCATCTATATGAAGAATGAAGATAATAACGGCTTTTACAACTTGTTAATATCAGGGGATATTCCGGATCTTCTTTGAAATCATCGTTAAATTGAGGCAAAGGAGAAACGTTCAGTTTTTCCGGTCGGCTTAAACAAAGTTCTACCTTACCGGTTGGAGTTCTAAATCCTGAAGACATAAATTTTTCAAATTTATCCGGGCCTTTTAAATATCCTTTTTCAGCAAAACTGTTAAAATTTATCCGGGCAGGCTCTAAGAGTGCATCTAAAAGTTTGTTATAATCTTTATACCAGTATTTTTCGTTTGTGAGCGATTTTCCTAGCTCATTTAGTATTTCTATGTCCGGCCGGCACTCTTTTGGTGGATCAACCACCTTCGGTCTGGCCAGAATGCAACCGTGGCCCAGGCCATAATGGCCAATATCGTTAAATTCAAAATGGGTAGCTGCAGGAAGTACAACATCTGCGAGTAAAGCTGTGGGGGTCATGACAATATCAGACACTGCAAAAAAATCGAGTTTCATTAAGGCATCATAGGTCTGGCGGCTATCAGCATAGCCAAGCATCGGGTTGGTACATTGAAAATAAGCACCTTTGACCGGATAGGGGATGCCTTCTAAAATCGCCTTTTTAAGATATGAAGAAGGAACAGTCATCAGGCCGGGAATCGTGTTGTGATGAGCATGAATCATTTCCTTTCTTTTTTCAGGAATCAGGTCTGCTCTTACAAACTTGCCAAGGCCCA
>JASJGP010000413.1:0-3217 GCA_033791485.1 Desulfobacterales bacterium
GCAACAGATATGGTTTGTAAAGGAAAAAAGCTTTATCATAGAAGATTTTCGAAAAAATCATTCCCCTTGTCATCCACAAGGATAAATGCGGGAAAATCTTTTACAGTAATCATAAATATGGCTTCCATACCCAGTTCAGGATATTCAACGATTTCAACATTTGTAATACATTCTTTGCCCAGTCTAGCAGCAGGCCCCCCGATGGAACCAAGGTAAAATCCTCCGTATTTTTCACATGATTGAGTAACAACTTTTGAGCGGTTTCCTTTAGCCAGCATGACCATGGAGCCGCCCTGCTCCTGAAAAATCGGTACATATGGATCCATACGCCCGGCTGTTGTCGGGCCGAATGAACCGGAAGCATATCCTTTGGGAGTTTTTGCCGGACCGGCATAATAGATAATGTGATCTTTGATATATTGAGGCAGGCCTTCTCCTCTGTCAAGGCGCTCTTTTAGTTTGGCATGGGCGATATCCCGCCCCACAACGATTTTTCCTGACAGCAAAAGGCGTGTGGCCACCGGATACCTGCTAAGGACGGACCGTATTTCATCCATGGGTTTGTTTAAATCTACTTTAACTGCATCATCGGCTGTTTCTTCAGGTTCAGGCAGATATTTTGCCGGGTCTGTTTCAAGCTTTTCCAGGTAAATACCATCTCTTGTAATCTTAGCTTTTATATTCCGGTCCGCACTGCAGCTTACACCTATGCCTATGGGGCAGGAAGCACCATGCCTGGGAAGCCTTACCACCCGTGTGTCAAGGCAAAAATATTTCCCTCCGAACTGTGCACCGATGCCTAACTGTTGCGAAATTTTTAAGATTTCATCTTCAAGGCCCCTGTCTCTGAATGCATGCCCTGACTCGCTACCCTTTGTGGGAAGATTGTCCAGATATCCGGCACTGGCCAGTTTCACTGTTTTTAAGTTTGCTTCAGCGGAAGTTCCGCCCACAACAAAAGCAAGGTGATAAGGAGGACACGCTGCCGTGCCAAGGGTTTTCATTTTGTCTTTCATGAAAGTAACAAGGTTTCCCGGGGTAAGTGTAGCCTTTGTTTCCTGGTATAAATAGGTCTTGTTTGCCGATCCTCCCCCTTTGGCGATAAAGAGGAATTTATAATCATCACCCTGTGTTGCATACAACTCGATCTGGGCAGGCAGATTGCACCCCGTGTTTTTTTCATCATACATTGTCAGAGGTGCATTTTGAGAATACCGAAGATTATTCTTTGTATAAGCGTTAAAAATTCCCTTTGAAATTGCTTCTTCATCTAAAAAGCCGGTCCACACCTGCTGTCCCTTTTTCCCTAATACCACGGCGGTTCCCGTATCCTGGCACATGGGGAACTCACCCTCTGCTGAAATAACTGCATTTTTCAACATTTCAAGTGCTACATATCTATCGTTATCACTGCTTTCCCGATCATCTAAAATCTTTGCCACTAACTTTAAATGAGAAGGTCTCAGCAAATGGGCCACATCCCTGAAAGCCTGTTCTGCAAGAATCTCAAGTCCCTCGGGAGCTATTATTAAAATTTTACTGTCTTCAAATGATTTTGATGAAACATGTTCTTGAGTCAACAGACGATATTCGGTTGTGTCTTCCCCAATGGGAAACATCTCCTGGTATTTGAAATCTACCATCTAAACTTCTCCTGTTTAGTGTTTGAACGAAAAGTCTTTTTTATCACTAAAAAAACCAGTTAACAGTTAAAGAAGAGTACTTAAAAATTCAGAATACAGGAATCGGAAGTCTTCTTTCTGCCTTTTTTGGATTATTGCCTTTAGGTCCTGTGGTTTTAGCTTTCATTTTATTTTAAACTCGGACTTTTCGTTTAGACACTATTTGTAAGCCATTTCGATTGCCTTCTGCACGGCATTCATTATTACTCTGCTGCTGTTAGTAGCTCCGGATATCGCATCGACCCTTGTGGACTGTTGTTCTACGATTCTTTGGGGAATAATCTTGTCCGCCTTTTTGCCTATCCACGAGGCAGTATGCTTTACCAGTTCAATTCCGGCTATCCTGTCGTCGGCAATTGTAACTTTTACAACGGCTTTATTTATTCCTTTCCTGTATTCCCCTTCATAAACACCGTCTTTTAGTCCTTCAGGCACAACAGGTGTGCCCATCAAAGGGGCTATCTGGCAGCCGGCGGAACTCAGGACCAGACCGGCCCCGAAAATAATCAGGTAAAAGGCTTTTAGATATCGTTGCATCATTACCTCCTGTCTGGCGACTATTACTTCGTGCAAAATTCAGGTAGCAACACTATATCGATAATTTGTTGTTATTCACTTATCTGAAGGGACATCTTTATCCGGCGGGAAGGGCTTCATGCCCAATATCAACGATAATCTTTTCAGCCAGGAGTTCTTCAAATTGAACATGAACACTGCTTTCACCAAAGGGCTGAAGGTGAACTGCAACGATCTTACCGTTACAGTTAAGCTTGTGTTTGCCTTTCTGGTTTTCATAAACTGTTTGAATGTTTATCCAGGAGTCTAACAATTGCTCGGCATCTTTTTTTTTATTAAGCTTAAATCCGTAACTGATACCACCCGCCGAAATATCAAAAAGGGATACTCTGTGGGGTCTCTTTAGCGGTTTCCCTGAATTGTCTAAAGGTTGAATCATGGCATCGCGAGATATTTTTACCCGCTTATGCCCTCTTAACTGCAGTCCTGATTTTTGAATCAAATCGCCCATTTTTTCAAACAAGCTGGAAAAAGCTCTAAGTTTATTTTCAATACCTGGTTGTTTGTTCTCCCACTCGGTCAAAATATCTTTTTCCAGAAAAAATACTTCAGCATTAGTGACGGCAACAAGAGAAGTAGTGCATACTGTAAAGGAAAAAAAAGGATCATAATTTGCGATGTCACCGGGTGCCAACTCCTTTAAAACCGTTTCCCACAGTCCGAAACGATCCTTATATCCCATTTTAAATCGGCCATTTTTAATAAAATACATACTTGAATCGGTTTGACCCTGTTCAAAAACAGGCTGACCTGCTTTAAATGCTTTGGTTTTCATAGCAAAATAAAGGGTATTCGATTCATCCGTAGTAAGAGTGTCAAAAAGTTTGGCCCAGATTTTCAGATAATTTTTATCCAAGGTCAGGCTTTTCTCTTCTTCAATAATTTCGCTTGACAGGACAATTTCCTTCAAAGCCATGGGGGCAACTTCATATAGCTTTTCTCTTAGGTTTTCCGCTTTT
>JASJGP010000414.1:0-4891 GCA_033791485.1 Desulfobacterales bacterium
GAAATATCGCCGGAAAACGGTCTTTTCAGATACAGGCTCGGCAGGCTTTACCAAAAGGCAAACAAAATTGAAGCTGCATCAGAAGAATTTGAAGCTGCAAAAAAAATGGGATATGACTCAACACAGGAAATTAAACAAATCAGGTAAGCGTCCACAGGTACCGTATCTGCACGTGTGAATGCTTACAAGACGGAGATTGCGCCACCTTTTTGGTCCAAATGGGCGTGAGCGGGTACCAAATCGGAAACCTTCAGAATAGCGGAACATCATGAAATGAAAGAAACTGTTTTAACAATATTAAAAGAAAGTATTGACGTTATAAGCATTTCCATTAAAAGCAATGTCGACCTTATTACTAAAGGCGCAGATATGCTTGCCGAATGCATTACTTCCGGTCATAAAATTCTTATCTTCGGCAACGGCGGCAGTGCCGCAGATGCTCAGCATATTGCAGCGGAATTCGTAAATCGATTCAAAATTGAACGGCCACCCCTTGCCGCCATTGCCCTGACTACGGACACGTCTATAATAACAAGCATTGGAAACGATTATGATTTTGATGAAATATTTTCCAAGCAAATAAGAGCACTTGGCAATAAAGATGATATTGCCATAGGAATCAGCACAAGCGGCAACTCAAAAAACGTAATCAAAGCAATAAATGCTGCAAATAAAAGCGGCTTACTCACCATCGGTATGACAGGCCGCAGCGGTAAATTGGCTTCGTGCGCCGATCTTGTATTAACAGTTGAATCAGACGTCACGGCAAGAATTCAGGAAACCCATATTACGATGGGACACATTTTATGCGATTTAGTTGATCGTATTCTGTTTCCGGAAGCATTTTAATAATGCCACATACATTCAAACCAATAGATCTGAGACCTCTGAAAACTTACTCTATTACAGATAGAAAGAGTAAAGTCAGTGTGACCGATTTTACAAAAACCTGGACCAAAGGACACAGTTTTTCAGATTTTATCAACTCACTTCCCGACATCCTTGCCGCAAAAGACTTAAAAGCTGTCATATCTTCTATTATAAAGGCATTTAAAAATAACAAAATTATCGTATTGGGAATGGGTGCTCACGTTATCAAGGTTGGATTGAATCCTGTTATAGTAGACCTTATGCAGCGTGGGATTATTAACGCCGTGGCCATGAACGGTGCGGGTATTATTCACGATCTCGAAGTTGCCATGACCGGCGGAACTTCAGAAGATGTTGGGGCGTCAATTGGAAACGGTTCATTTGGAATGGCCCGTGAAACCGGTAATTTTTTAAGTGAAGCCATAAAAAGAGCAGGCCGTGAATCCATTGGGCTTGGAGAAGCTGTTGGCCTGTCTATTATTGATCAAAATCTGGCTTTAAAAGACAAAAGCATTTTAGCTGCAGGTGCAAGCCTCGGTATTCCTGTAACCGTACACGTCGCCATAGGAACAGACATTATTCATATGCATCCTGATTTTGATCCAAAAGAAGCCGGAGGAGCTACTCACAGAGACTTCCGGATTTTTTCATCCATCATATCTACATTGGAAGGGGGCGTCTACCTAAATGTAGGTTCTGCAGTTATTTTGCCTGAAGTTTTTTTAAAGGCAATAACAATTGTTCGTAATTTAGGCCATACTTTGGAAAATTTCACTACCGTAAATATGGATTTTATTAGACATTACCGCCCAATGGCTAATGTTGTGAATCGTCCGACGGCCAAAGGTGGACAGGGTTTTAACCTGACAGGCCATCATGAAATAATGCTGCCTCTTATTGCTGCAGGAATAATAGAGCAGTTAGAATAGTAGTATGCCGTTTTCCAAAGGGCTAATCATAACAACAGTTTCTCATCTATTTTCAAGCAAGATTCAAGTAATAATAAACTTGACGTATAAGGGATTCATGCTTATTAAATTTGATGAATTCGTAAAAAACTATGAACGTTGAACATCGAACGTCCAACGTCGAATTTTAAATAAGATATTCTGCCAATTTATAAGCTATCGAAGCGAATTCATCATTCGATGTTCGACGTTCCCAAAACGCTTTACTCTGCTAAAAATTATATAATATCTTCGCAACGGAGAAATTCCAGGGAGCTACCCAAATGCCAATCTATGAATATCATTGTGAAAACTGCAATCATAATTTTGAATACCTTGTCTTTGGTTCTGAAAAACCGGATTGTCCTTCATGTAGCAGTAAAAATGTGCTGAAGCTGATGTCAACATGCGGCTTTGTCAGCAAGGGAAACAGCGGAGAAACCGTATCTTCTTCCGCTTCTTCATCAGCATGCAGCGGGTGTGCGGCAACAAGCTGTTCGAGCTGTAGTAGCCAGTAATGAACAGATCCAACATTAAAATAGGCACCAGAGGAAGCAAACTTGCTCTCTGGCAGGCCAACTGGATCAAGAGCGAACTTAATAAAAACACTCCTTCCCTTTTAATCGAGATTGTCGTCATTAAAACAAAAGGGGACAAAATTCTTGATGTTCCTCTGGCCAAAGTCGGCGGTAAAGGGCTTTTTGTAAAAGAAATCGAGGAGGCCCTTTTAGACAGACGCATTGATCTTGCCGTGCACAGTATGAAAGACATGCCGGCGGATTTACCGGAGGGCCTTTGCATAGGACCGGTCCCAAAGAGGGAAATTCCTGCAGATGTTCTTATCTCCAAAAACGGACTTCGGCTTTCTGAGCTTGAACCCCAGGCCCGTATAGGCACGAGCAGTCTAAGACGCGCTTCCCAGATCAAACACGCAAAGCCGGGCTTTATTATACTTCCTTTAAGAGGAAATCTTGACACGCGTCTTAAAAAACTTGAAACAGATGATTTAGATGCCATTGTTCTGGCAGCAGCTGGAGTAAAGCGCCTCAATCTTGAAAAAAGGATAACGGAATATCTTGATTATGATATTATGCTTCCTGCGGTTGGTCAGGGCGCCCTGTGCATTGAAATCAGAAAAAACGACCCTGAAATTGAGAAGATCATATCAAAATTGAACCACCCAGGGACACGAGCGGTTGTTATGGGAGAACGGGCATTTTTACGCACTCTGGGAGGAAGTTGCCAGGTGCCTGTAGCAGCTTATGGGGAAGTAAATAAAAATAATTTTACGCTGCGCGGACTTGTTGCAGATATTGACGGAAAAATCATAATTAAGGAAACCATAACAGGGCCTGAGGATTCATCCGAAAGTTTAGGAATAAAGCTTGCCCAGCGCCTTCTTTTAATGGGTGCAGATAAAATACTTGAAAAGCTGAAAGCAAATGAACAATAAAAAATTATCAGGAAAAGTTTACCTTGTTGGAGCCGGGCCCGGTGATCCCGGACTGATAACCGTAAAGGGACTCGAGTGCATCAGCATGGCGGATGTTATCATTTATGATTACCTGGCATCCCCGTTGCTACTGAAACACGCCTCTAACAATGCTGAAGTAATTTATGTCGGGAAAAAGGGGGGAGATCATACCCTGTCCCAGGAAAAGATAAATACCCTTATAGTTGAAAAGGCAAAAGCAGGTGCAATGGTTACACGGCTCAAAGGCGGTGATCCTTTTATCTTCGGAAGGGGAGGGGAAGAAGTTCAGGTTCTGGTAGAAAATAACATTGAGTTTGAGATCGTGCCTGGTGTGACTTCGGCAATTGCAGCCCCGGCTTATGCGGGGATACCCCTGACACACAGGAAATTCACATCCACTCTGGCCTTTATTACGGGCCATGAAGATCCGGACAAGACAGAATCAAATATCGACTGGGCGGCTATTTCAAAGGGCATCGGAACTCTTGTTTTTTTGATGGGAATAAAAAATCTGTCGATCATTACTAAAAAACTTATTAAAAACGGCAAATCCCCCAAAACACCTGTAGCACTGGTACGCTGGGGGACAACACATAGGCAGCTTACTGTTACCGGTACACTCGACACGATTGTCCATCAGGCAGATGAAGTCGGCATGAAAGCGCCTGCAATCATTATCGTAGGTGAAGTCGTCAGTCTGCGGCAAACTATGAAGTGGTTTGAAAATCGACCGCTGATGGGAAAGAAAATCGTGGTAACACGAGCCCGTGAACAGGCAAGCGACCTTACCAGGCTTCTGTCCGATCTTGGCGCCGAGTGCCTGGAATGCCCGACTATTGAAATACAACCTCCTGATGACCTTAAGCCATTGGATATGGCCATTAAAAACCTTTCATCTTATGACTGGCTGATCTTTACCAGTGTGAACGGTGTTAATTTCTTTTTTGAAAGACTTTTCGCAAAAGGCATGGATGTCCGCGCACTTCACAATTTGCAAACTGCAACCATAGGTCCTGCAACAGCAAAAAAACTCCTGGGTTTTGGGCTAAGCAGCGATATTATTCCTGAAACCTATAGGGCTGAATCTATTGTTGAAGCCTTTGGCAAAAAAGAAATAAGCGGGAAAAAAATACTTCTGCCCAGGGCTAAGGAAGCAAGACCGATCCTTCCGGTTGAACTTGGGAAAATGGGTGCCGTTGTTGATGAAGTCACTGCATATTGTACAAAAAAAGTTTCTGACAGCGCGAATCTTCTATTAAAAAAACTTCAAGAAAATAAAATAGATCTGATCACTTTTACAAGTTCATCCACTGTAAAAAATTTCAGGGAACTTTTGCCTTCTGAAAATCTCAAAACCCTTATGGCTGGTGTTACCATCGCAAGTATCGGCCCCATAACTGAAGAAACAGCTAAAAAATCAGGATTTGACGTTCACATCGTGGCAAAATCCTTCACTATTGAAGGGCTGTGCGAAGCAATTTGTGAGCATTATAAAAATTGATGGCGTCGCAGAAAGTCCCATCTAATGCGTTGCAGCGGTTTTTCAGACACTCGGCATACTACATGTATTGCCTCGTCCCTGAAAAACCGCTGCGCCTTG
>JASJGP010000415.1:0-3330 GCA_033791485.1 Desulfobacterales bacterium
GCTCTTGTTCAAAACGAAAGTCCATACAGAAATCCGGTTATACTAATCCCCGGTCTCCTCGGATCGCATTTAATTGACAAGGATTCAAAGGAAGTTGCCTGGGGGGCATTTGGGATTAACAGGACAAATCCCGATACGGAAAAAGGAGCAAGAAGAATAGCATTGCCCATGCAAATGGGAAAAACACTCGGGGATTTGCGCGATAATATAATACCTGCCGGTGCTCTCGACAAGGTTGTAGTTAATTTTCTTGGGTATCCGCTTGAACAGAACACATACTCATATATTTTGCGGATTCTTGGTGTAGGGGGTTATCGGGACCAGGATTTTGGAGAGTCCGGAAGAATTGAATACGGAGACCGGCATTATACATGTTTTCAGTTCGACTACGACTGGAGACGTGATATAGTTGAAAGTGCATGGGATCTAAACGATTTTATAAAAGAGAAAAAAAAGTATGTGCAGGATGAGATAGAAAAACGTTACGGTATAAAGGACTTTAATGTTAAATTTGATATCGTAGCTCATTCAATGGGAGGACTTGTAGCACGTTATTATTTAAGATACGGTGCTGCAGAACTGCCTGATGACGGGAGTTTACCAGAAATAACATGGGCCGGGACACGGCATGTGGAGAACCTTGTGATGATTGGCACACCGAATTCAGGTTCTCTTGATGCTCTGGTTAAACTTGTTGACGGATACCGCCCGGCACTTTTCTTACCAAACTATTCCCCCGCATTATTAGGAACCATGCCTGCAATATATGAATTGCTTCCCAGGAGCAGACATAAGCCGGTAAAGGATAATAAAGGTCATCCGGTGGATATTCTTTCCCCTGAACTCTGGCAGAAAAACAAGTGGGGTCTTGCAAATCCGGCTCAGGACAAAGTCCTGAAAATGTTACTCCCCAGGATAACAGACCCGGCTGTAAGACGTAAAATTGCACTTGAGCATCAGAATAAATGCCTGATTCGGGCAAATCAGTTTTTCAATGCCTTAGACATCCCTGCAAAGCCTCCGGCATCTCTTAAAACTTTACTTGTTGCCGGAGATTCAGAAAAAACAATTAAAGTGGCCAATATTGATTCCACAGGGCATCTGAAAATAACAGTGTATGGACCCGGTGACGGTACAGTATTGCGGAGCAGTGCTTTGGGAGATGACCGCCGGGATGAAAATAAATCAGAACGACTTATCTCTCCCATCCATTGGAATCAGGTACTGTTTCTTTTCTCTGATCACCTGGATTTGACAAAAAATCCCATGTTTACGGACAATCTTTTATATTTTTTGTTAGAGAATCCGTAAAAATTGATGAACTTTTAAACAACCTCAAAAGGATACAGAAAAATGAACGGAGCAAAACTCTTTATTAAATGTCTTGAAAATGAAGGTGTTGAATATATTTTCGGAATTCCTGGCGAAGAAAACCTCCTTTTTCTTGATGCGCTGAGGAGTTCAACAATCCGGTTGATTCTTACCCGTCACGAGCAGGCAGCAGGTTTTATGGCAGCAACATATGGAAGACTCACCGGTAAACCCGGCGTCTGCCTTTCTACCCTTGGACCCGGGGCAACAAATTTTGTCACCAGCGCTGCATACGCATTGCTGGGCGGGATGCCAGTATTATTTATAACCGGGCAGAAGCCTATAAAAAAGAGCAAACAGGGGCGTTTTCAAATCGTTGATATCGTCAGAATGATGGAACCGCTTACAAAGTTCACCCGGCAGATTGTCAACGCGGGCAGTATACCCTCACTGGTGAGGGATGCTTTCAGGCTCGCGGAACAGGAAAAGCCCGGGCCGGTGCATCTTGAACTTCCGGAAGATATAGCTGCCGAGAAAACAACAGGAGAACCGTTTGAAGTCATAACGACACTTCTTCCGAGAGCGGACAGGCATACTATAGAAAAGGTGGCGGAACTGATTCAATGTGCCCGACATCCGCTGCTCCTGATAGCTTCAGGTGCGAACAGAAAAAAGACCTGCCATGCTTTATACGAATTTTTAGATAAAACAGGACTATTTTTTTTCAGCACGCAAATGGGAAAGGGTGTGGTTGATGAGAGACATGACAGGTCAATCGGGACTGCAGCGCTAACGGATCATGACTATATTCATTGTGCGATAAACCGTGCGGATCTGATAATAAACGTCGGTCATGATATCGTGGAAAAACCCCCGTTCATTATGACCAAAGACAGCATGCAGGTAATTCATATTCACTATTCCAACGCCCAGATAGATGATGTTTATTTCCCCCAGTATGAAGTGATCGGAGATATTGCTGAAAATCTTCTTGCCCTGACATCTGAAATAAAACCCTGTAACGACCAGGATACCAATTATTTCTTCCGGATAAAAAATGAGATTGAAAACCATGTTTATTCATGCACGGAAAGTAACGCTTTCCCGAGTACGCCCCAGAAAATTGTCAGTGATATCAGGAATTCGATGCCCGATGACGGGATCATATCCCTTGATAACGGTATGTATAAAATATGGTTTGCGAGAAATTACAAGGCGTATGAATCAAATACAGTACTCCTTGACAATGCCCTCGCGACCATGGGGGCAGGGCTTCCCGCCGCCATCAGTGCTAAACTGATTAATCCTGAAATAAAAGTAGCTGCGATCTGCGGTGACGGGGGTTTTATGATGAACTCCCAAGAACTGGAAACAGCAGTTCGGCTAAATATTGATTTAGTTGTGGTCATATTAAAGGATAACGCATACGGAATGATCAAGTGGAAGCAGAGCGGGTTTGATTTGCATAACTTTGGACTGGATTTCGGCAATCCTGATTTTGTAAAATATGCAGAAAGTTATGGGGCAAAGGGTTATCGTATTACCAAAGAAAAAAGACTGACTGAGGTTTTAAAAGAATGCCTGAATACTTCGGGAGTTCATGTTTTGGAAGTTCCGGTTGATTATTCCGAAAATGAAAAGGTTTTTTTTGAAGAACTGAAGCAGAAAACCTGTGTTTTATAAGCATATGAAGGGATGATATTATGATTAAAGAAAAATATCCGTTTTATCTGGCAAACAGCCCAAAAATGCCGAACGCAGACCTTAAGGTGGTTGACAAGTATACCGGTAAGATCGCGACTCACGTGGCAGTTGCAGATGAACATACTATTGACATGGCTATAGAAGCTGCTCACAAATCTGTTGAAGCGATGAGAGCGATACCGGCCTATAAACGACCGGAAGTGTTGTATCATTGCGTGGATCGCTTTACCGAACGATTTGAAGAACTGGCCCTGGCTCTTTGTGTTGAAGCAGGAAAACCTATTAATGACAGCAGGGGTGAAGTAACAAGACTGA
>JASJGP010000416.1:0-5814 GCA_033791485.1 Desulfobacterales bacterium
AGGACCTCCTAAGTTACTATAATTTCTTGACAAAACTACCTGAAACTGGGAAATGATAAGGTAGAGAAAAATACCGGGCAAGAAACCGAAATGAAAGTGAAAGAAGCAGAATCAGAAAAAGAGGATCACGAAGCCAAATCAAAAACCAAAAAGGAGAAATCGAAAGCTACATCGAAAAAGAAAAAAACAAGTGAGCCTAATTCATGAGAATACCTAATTAAAAGCAGGGTCCTAAGCGGCCCTGCTTATTTTCTAAAACCTGCCATATACAGGCCATTGGAACCTGGTGTGTAAGTTAGTATTTTTTATAAACAAATTCCCGCTTTATTGATTCGTATTAAATTTATCGATACATAAGTTCGATTTCGACCCGTCGATTTAATCCTCTGCCGTCTACATATTTGTTGCTGGCGACGGGACTGTCGGAGCCGAACCCTTTCGTGGTGATTATTTTGGGATGGATCCCTTTTCCAATCAGGTAGATTTTAACTGAATTTGCCCTGCTTTCAGAAACCATTTTGTTAAAGGACGATGTACCGTTCGAATCCGAAAATCCATTGACCTTTATTTCTACTACCGGCCTGTTCATTATAATCTCAGCGATAGCGTTGAGTTTCTCGATGGCAACTTCGGAAAGCTCATTGGTGTTATCGCTAAAATAAACTACAAAATCGGGTTTCTTAGAAGGTTTCTTTACGACCTCTTGAACTTCTCTGTCAGTTGAAATATCGGTTGGCGTATTCGAGACGAGCGTCCCATTGCTTTCATTTACAGTAGCCACCTTTGGAGTGCTTTCTTTATTCAACGGGTTGACATTTTTACTATCTGAATCCAAAGTATTACCTGAGGCTGTTCGGGGGCCAGATGACAATTTTTCACCGATAGAATTTTGAATTTGCTCTGACACCCTTTTATCCCAAACACCAACAACTCCGGTTCTCACCCCAACTTCGGTAAGATTTCGTGCTATTCGAACGACTGAGATCTCTACCGGAGTTCCAGCCGGACGCTTAGCTTTTAAAACTGTCTTCAGATCGTCTGATAAATTATCGGTCAGGGGAATTTTCAACTCCGCCAAGGTGTCACTGCTCGCCTTGACTGATCTATTGTATTCCGCCTGGTAGGTTTTTACCAGTTTGCCATTATTATAAACTACTGTTCCAGCAGCAGCACCAATTCCAATCAGGGCAAAGGCGCAACCGGTTATCAATAAAATTGAAGTTAGTAGAAAAAATATTCTTAAGTTCTTCAACATTAGTAAGATAGGATTTCCGCCGTGAGATTAGATCGATAAATTTATTACATTTTTTAATACCCCGTCCGCTTGCGGCGGGGAGCTTAATTTTATGCAATTATAACAAATGCATATCTCAAATTTGCTCAAAAATCAATAAAATGTTTGACAAAATGCATGATCGGCTATCAATATACAATTAAGTTTATACAATTAAGAGAGGCTATCATGTATCTTGAGTACTATGGTTTGAAACGAAAACCCTTTAATATAAGCCCGGATCCTCGATTTCTCTGGTTAGGTGAAAGGCACCGGGAAGCTCTGGCTACTTTAAGATATGGAATCCAGGAAAACAAAGGCTTTCTTCTTCTGACCGGTGACGTCGGTACCGGTAAAACAGTTCTTATTAACAGCCTTATCAAACTTGTCGATGTCAAAGTGATAGTCGCAGCGATTCCGGATCCTGGCCTCGGCCTTATCGACTTCTATAATATTTTGGCAGATGAATTTAAAATGGGTAGGGGATTCACTCAAAAGGGCGAGTTTCTGATTCATTTTAAAAAATTTTTGATAACGGCATATGGCGCAAAAAAAACTGTGTTGCTGATTATAGATGAAGCACAGCGTCTGGAGCATGAACTTCTTGATGAGGTCCGTGTTTTATCGAATATTGATTTTCGAGGCAGCAAGCTAATCAATATTTTTTTGGTGGGACAAAGCGAATTGAGAGAAATGCTATTGGAGGAAAGAAACAGGCCTTTTAGGCAAAGGATTGCCGTTAATTATAATATCGAACCGCTGAATGAGAAGGAAACAGTCGCTTTTATCGAACATCGGTTAAAATTTGCCGGTGCTACCAGAAAAAATTTCATAGCAGATGCTATGCGGGAAATTCATGCATTTTCTAATGGATTTCCGCGTTTAATCAATGTCATGTGTGATCATGCTCTGATGTCAGGTTATTCGGCTGGTTTAACCATGATTGACGGAGGTATCATCAAAGGCTGTGCAAAAGAGCTGCAAATCACTGTCGACAGAGTCGCGCCGTCTGTAAAAGAAGAAATATCGGGCGCGTACCGCCCTCCAACCCTACAACCGCCCATTGATGAAGACATAGAAAAGCCCGAAATTCAAGAGAAAGGGTCATTTGTTAGAATAGTTGGATTTATTGCTATTTTTATCACTTTCATCGCAGTCATATTATCATTTCTCAGCCCCTCGCAATTAGAGCAATCTTCCAAATTGGCCAGGCATGACAATGAAACTGCCATAGAACCAATTTCAATTGATAATGAAAAAAAACAGACGGCAACAATTGCAGATTCTGAGGGCGGTACCACAGATATACCGGTGAATATACAGGATTCTCAAGAAATAAAAGTGGTTAATAACACTGAAAAAGTTGTTGTCGATTCAAAACAGCTCGATAAAGATTTAAAAGAAATTAAAGCGGATACAATATCACAGGATGAACCTCCAAACGATCAATTGTCGAAAAAGGAACTGACCGAGGGTAAATATTCAACAAGAGATGAAAAAGAATCAGCCGGTCTTCAGGCGGCTAATCAAAGTGCCCAAAACCAGGGAGAGCAGCTACCATTGTTGCTCTCAGTTCATAAGATCCTGATTTATTTTGATCAAGACTCAACCGAAATTGATAGTCAACATCTTGAAACACTCGCTGAAATTGCTTTCTATCTATCTCGCAACTCCGATACATCAATCATAGTTGAAGGTTATACCGATTCATATGGTAGTAATTTTTACAACCAAAATCTCTCCCAATTGCGAGCCAACACTGTAAAAAGTTATTTAGTAGGGCGAGGGATTGCTAACTCACAGATTAAGGCCATTGGGTTAGGTTCCAAAAATCCTATAGGTGACAATGAAAATCAGGAAGGCAGAAGCAAAAATCGTCGGGTGGAAATCAAGTTTGAAAAAGCGACCAAAAATGATGCCGTAAACTGAAAGCATTTAAAGGAAGGATGGTATAACCTTTTTTGATCTTTTTAATCCTTTAATTCTAATATCATATTTCCAAAATCCACAACTACCTTCTAACAAGCCCATGTGAGCATATTTCCATTTTAACACATGGATTATGTGTCGCGAGGAAATTGGGCAATTTTGCTTTGATTTTAGCCGCCAATTCTCCTGCCAAAAAAGGGAAGGGGGTCGGTGTGCTGGCAACTTATCCTTACACAGCGGCTCAAATCTTCCAGCGGATCAGGGAGGCGGACTTTGACGGCGGCTATACTATTGTCAAAGAGTATGTGCGAAAAGTCAGGCCACCAAGGATCAAAGCATTTTTGAAGCTATCATTTGCCCCCGATGAATGTGCTCAGGTCGATTGGGGATCCTATGGGTCGGTCACTGTAGGAGATACCAACCGAAGACTCAGCTTTTTTGTCATGGTGCTTTGCTACAGCCGCATGATGTATGTCGAGTTTACCGTCTATAAGATTTTCACGGCGCCGCTAACACTGGGAGAAGGCTTCCCAATATGCATTACTCATTGTAAAAAATACTTGACAAATCATATACGATTATATTATTTATAAATTCGTATACTATTATAACAAATTTAATATTAATAGGTATATTCAAAAACCTTAACGAAAAATAAGTGATGGGGGTTACAATGCTGAAAAAATTCGAACGCTATCCACTTATGTTCGGCCCAACGCCGATTGAGAAACTAAATCGTCTATCGGAAAGTCTCGGCGGCAATATCGAACTCTATGCCAAACGGGAGGATTGCAACTCAGGGCTCGCGTTTGGTGGCAACAAGATTCGAAAACTCGAATATATCGTCCCCGACGCCATCGCCTCGAACGCCGACACGCTGGTATCGATCGGTGGCGTTCAGTCAAATCATACTCGCCAGGTTGCGGCTGTCGCGGCTAAAATAGGCATGAAGTGCCACCTTGTTCAAGAAAGCTGGGTTCCATTCCAGGATGCTGTCTACGACCGGGTTGGGAACATCCTGATGAGCCGCGTGATGGGAGCAGAGATTAACTTCGTCGAGGAAGGATTCGATATTGGCATCCGCGAGAGCTGGGAGCGTGCTTTGGAAGATGTGAAAGCAAAAGGCGGAAAACCGTATGCCATACCGGCCGGTGCTTCTGTGCACAAATATGGCGGACTTGGCTACGTCGGCTTCGCCGAAGAAGTTCGCCAGCAGGAGGCCGATCTTGGATTCAAATTCGACTTCATTATTGTCTGTACCGTAACCGGGTCTACACATGCCGGGATGCTGGTCGGATTTGCCAAGGATGGCCGGGCGCGAAATGTTATTGGTATCGACGCCTCTGCCACACCCGAACAAACCAAGACGCAAGTGCATTCAATAGCGCAGCAAACAGCTGAATTGGTTGAACTCGGCCGGGAAATTGCAGCTGATGATGTTGTTTTGGTGGAGGACTATGCCTATCCGGCTTATGGAATTCCATCAGAAGCAACAAATGAAGCTATTCGGCTTTGTGCTCGTATGGAAGGCATGATGACAGATCCTGTTTATGAAGGAAAATCAATGCAGGGTCTAATTGATCTTGTACGAAAGGATTATTTCCCAGATGGGGCGAAGGTCCTCTATGCCCATCTTGGCGGTGTACCGGCAATTAACGCGTATAGCTATATTTATCGAAACGGCTAAGGCCTGCAATTAGCGTTAACAATCGAAAAGCAAAATTCAACACATGTGTTGACATAGAGTCTAAGATGAATAAAAAAGCATCATTATTTCAGAAAGATCCTACGAATACACCCGACCTTATCGCAAATGCTTTGCGCAACGCAATTTTGCAAGGGCGATATAAAGCTAACCAACCCCTTCGTCAAGACCACATAGCTCAGGAATTAGGAGTCAGCAAAATCCCATTGCGTGAAGCATTGGTGCAACTGAAGGCAGAGGGGTTGGTCAGTTTCATGCCGAACCGTGGTGCAGTAGTATCCGAGCTTTCCGCTTACGAGGTCGATGAAATATTCACCATGCGCATCGCGCTGGAGACCAAGGCCCTTGAAAGAGCGATTCCTAATTTGAGTTCTGCGGATTTTATCCGAGCCAAAAGTGTTTTGGAGATTCTTGAAAAAGAAAAGGACCGTACCCAATGGAGTGAGCTGAACTGGGAGTTTCATGCGACACTATACCAGGCATCCCAAATGCCCCGATTGTTGAATATAATTGAAACGCTTCACAACAACGTGACACGCTACCTGATCATTTATCTCGACCGGCTATCCGCGCAGGATATTTCCCAAAAGGAACATCTGGCCATATTCAACGCGTGCAAAAGACTAAATATCGATGCTGCCATCAATCAGCTAACTACCCATCTTCGCAAAGCATCCAAACGGCTGATAGCATTTCTGTCTTAATACAATAGACCCATCATCACATGAAGCCGATTTTTGGATTATTTAATGAAATATTTTAAGTTGCAGAATATTAGTTTGCGGCTATACATCCCTTCTGTAAATACGCTCCCCAAAATGATAGATTATCTGAACAAATACATAATAAATTTAATTATTTAGCTAAATTTGAATAGCATGCCAAAAAAACGTGCACCAATCTTCTC
>JASJGP010000417.1:0-4613 GCA_033791485.1 Desulfobacterales bacterium
ATAAGCTGTTTACAATGGGGACAATTGGGATCTGTGACCACATACAAAACTTTATCGTGTTTCCCCGGTTTAAATGAAAACAGGGTCAAGTCATCTAATTCCCTAATGTTTTGTTGAAAAAATACCCTTCGCCTTTCCGTCTCAAGTTCCTCTTTCTCTTCTGCTTTTATCCTTTCCTTTTGGGCAATATCCGTCAATGCGTCCAGAGTTTCCCGTGTAATGGATTTTTTGTCCTTGAAAAGATTTCCAACCAGTAGAAAATTTTTACCGGCATATAGGGAAACAAGGTTCCCGTCCAGGGCCAGGACGACTTCACACAATTCGCCCTGATCTTTTTTATATACAATTTTTGCTTCCTGGGACATAGGAACCTGTTGGGAAATCCATTCCATATCAACATGGGTGCAAACAGGCTCTGCAGACACCGCAGAACCCAATATCAACAACACAAAAAACATCAACGTCCATCTCATCTTAGATTTTCCCTTCCAACGGATATTCCAGCAAGTAATCATTTTTTTTATTGGTTAGTACCATGAACCTTTTGACATTATCAAGAAATAAAAACTCAGAAAAACATTTAACTCTCTGGACTGGCTTGCTCAATTGGTGGTTCACATTCACAGTAGGTATAAACAAACAGTCCGCGACTATGGTTCTATTCGAACAAATCAAGCGGGCTAAGAAAAAAAGCGGATACTGATAATAATATTCCGGCTATTATACCGAATGAAATGTCTTCCAAAGAATTCCGGCAGAATTGGGCTCGATTAATTCAGAAAGTGTAAGAAACATAGAACAACTACACCCGGCGCAGCAGATACAAAAGTAATCTTCCAAATCACTCATCCTTTTCACCCATTATCCGGTCAGTGTTACGATAGAATTTCAAGCCGCTGGAGCTGGGGTCAAGAATGGGTTTCCTTTCATAATGATAGTGGTCGGTTGGCTTCGGTACCAGTAAGCTGGACAAGCCTTTGCTCGCCCGACCCCTTTGTGGTTGTTTCCAAAGGCCGGGCAAAATTTAAGCCAAATGATCTCATGCGCTTGGTTGATCTGATTGACATAATAAAAGAGGCTGGGCAAACCAGATCTCAAAAAAATCATTTAGGAGGGGGCAATGGTATGTAAACGTAATTATGTCACCATGTGTAAAGTTAATTGTGTCGTTATGAATTTATATAAATTGGGTATAATAGTAAAATCTTCCGTAATATCAAAGTATAAATATGTTTTTTACAGAAAAATACTTGACAAAAAAATTAAACATGACATAAATAAACTTACACTAAAATGTAAGGATAAAAACCATGGCAAAGCACAACAATCCAAAATCAGAGGCGCTGCAAAAACAGAGATGCTTAAATCATCGAGCAGAGAAGGTAAAAAACAAGTTATTCCAAAAAAACGACTTTTTCGACCCCCAGGATCTCATCCAGGTCAAATACGAAATGCTTCGTCAGGTACAGGTCGAAAAACAGCCGATTCTACAGGCCGCCCGTCAGTTTGGTTTTTCCCGGCCATCATTTTATCAGGCCCTGGCAAATTTCAAACAAAGCGGACTGCTCGGCCTAACCCGCACCAAGCCCGGTCCTCGAAGCGCACACAAATTGAGCAAACCTGTAATGGAATTCATCGAAAAGCAAAAGGTTCAGGATGGCTCGATAACTTTAGACATGCTGACCAAACAGATAAAAGAAAAGTTCAATATAGTAGTACATGTACGCAGTATCCAACGGGCTCTTGCACAGAAGAAAAAAAAATTGTTTTAAAAATGAGGCCGGTAAAAAAAGTAGTTTTAAACAGCGATGCGCTGTGTGATCACTATGAACATCTGCGGAGTTATGTGCTTAAGACTTATGACACACCTGTCCAGGTGTACGGACTGGGAGTGATGTTGCAAAAAGGGATGCGAGCATGGATAGAAGCAACTTCTGATCATTTTCAAATAAAATTATTCTATGGCAATATTGATTCCAATGACCCCCCGGAAACTCTTTCACCCATGCAAACACAACTGGTCGGAATAATGGCCGGCATTATAATCAGAAGGAGGATTTTTAATCATGGAAGCGACTTCAAAGATAACCACCAATCATCTTAAGCGGACAGCTTACTTGTATATTCGGCAGTCCACAGTTCGGCAAGTATTTGAAAATACTGAAAGTACCAAACGGCAGTATGACCTTAAACGGAGAGCTGTCGCGTTAGGTTGGCACACCGAGCGTATTGAAGTAATCGATACAGATCTTGGGAAATCCGGAAGCACAGCTGTAGATCGACAAGGATTTCAAAAATTGGTTGCCGAAGTGGGGCTGGGGTGGGCAGGTATTGTTATGGGTCTGGAAGTTTCAAGACTTGCTCGCAATTCAATGGACTGGCATAGGCTCATAGAGATCTGCGCTCTGACCAATACACTTATTCTTGATGAAGATGGTATATATGATCCAACGGATTTTAATGACAGGCTATTGCTCGGTTTAAAGGGAACCATGTCGGAAGCAGAAACTCACTTTCTCAGGGCCAGGTTGCGCGGAGGGCTCCTGAATAAAGCTCGTAGAGGTGAACTTCGCTGTCAACTGCCGGTAGGGTTACTCTACGACATTAACGGCAAGGTGATTCTTAATCCGGATCAACAGGTTCAAGCAAGTCTACACCTGGTGTTTGAGACCTTCTTGCGTACAGGGACAGCACATAGGACAGCAAGACACTTTCGTGACAATGGACTTTTATTCCCCAGGAAAATCATATCCGGTGCAGACAAAGGTAAAGTAATCTGGGGGCCTGTAACTGTAAAACGTGTTCTCGAAGTTCTACATAATCCCCGTTATGCAGGAGCTTATTCCTATGGTCGAGGCCAATGGAAGAAAAAACTCAATGGAGAAAGGAAAAAGTGGGAAGTCTTGCCCAAAGATCGATGGCAAGTTCTCATACCTGATGCTCATCCTGGGTATATTTCCTGGCAACAATATGAAGATATAGATCTGAAATTATCCCAAAATGCCCTGGCATATGGCATTGATCGGCATCACGGGCCTGCGCGCGAAGGACCGGCATTATTGCAGGGGCGGGTGATCTGTAATATTTGTGGAAACAGAATGTCCGTGCGTTATCATAAACGAGGAGATAAACTTGCTCCAGCTTACTGGTGTAATCGTAATTATATGGAGCATGGCGAAGCAGTATGTCAAATAATTCCGGGGGCGAGTATTGATGAAGCTGTGGGGGAACTGTTGGTGGAAGCAATGACACCCATGGCGATTGAAGTATCTTTAGCTGTTCAACAGGAGATTCAATCTCGGCTGGATGAGACAGACCGCTTACGTAAAAAACAGGTTGAACGTGCCCGGTATGAAGCTGACTATGCAAGGCGAAGGTATATGAATGTAGATCCTGAGAACAGGTTGGTAGCTGATTTGCTCGAAGCAGAATGGAACAAAAATTTGCGCGCGTTGGCCAAGGCCCGTGATGACTATGAAAGAAAGAGTAATGAGGATCGGAAAACCATGGATAAAGCCCGACACAAACAACTTTTTTCATTGGCTCAGGATTTTCCAACTGTCTGGAATGACCCTGAAACACCCAACCGGGAACGAAAGCGCATGATAGCCTTATTAATAGAGGATGTAACCTTGCTCAAAAAAGAACAAATAATAGTCCAAATCCGTTACAGAGGTGGTAAAACGACTACCTTGAAGCTGCCTTTACCGTTGAATGCCTGGCAGGGACTTAAGACTCCCAAACATGTGTTGACCAAAATGGATGAGCTGTTTAACAAATATACAGATTCACAGGTTGCCGATAAACTCAACCTGCAAGGTCTTAAAAGTGGAGCTGGCAATGACTTCTCGGCAGCGAGTGTACGATGGGCTCGTTATTCAGCAGGATTGAAAAGTTTTGCTGATCGCCTCAAAGAATCAGGACTGTTGACTTCAAAACAGATGGGTATCCAGCTTGGTGTTTCTGAAACAACTGTGATAAGTTGGCGTAAGAAAGGACTTCTTCAAGGTCGCAGGTGTAATGATAAAAATCAATGGTTGTATTTTCCTGATTCAAAAGAAAAAATCAATGACAATCAGTGGGTGAACAAAAAAAGTTTAGAAAGAACTGTAGGAGGTGCAGTATGAGAACATATCCTATGAAGTTGACCCTTTGATTTGTCCAAAATGTCAGGGATCTATGAAAGTCATCAGCTTTATTGAAGAAATTGAAATCATAGAGATGATTTTGCGACATCTGGGGCTTTGGGATATACGCAACCATGATCCGCCACCACCTACCCCGGTTTATATCCCTGAATTGATTTATGATGATTCAGACACCCAGATTCCAGCCTTTGACTATTGGAGTTGAGGCCTTACCTATAAGATGTATTTTAAAAATTGACTTGTGTGACTTGCGGAGTTACTGGTGAGCTATGCTCAAAATCAGCAAAAATTTGATAGTTTTCGATCTTTTCATATAACATCCAGATTATTTCCATCACCTCACTTTAATGCCTATCTTTAATTTCAAGAATATTCTGACCCAGTCGGGTTCGGGCCCAACAAGTTGGGGCCGCTACCGGCAGGAGAAAAATTTAAACGTTTTGTATCAAATTAATTATTAAAGAT
>JASJGP010000418.1:0-3548 GCA_033791485.1 Desulfobacterales bacterium
GCTTCATGGGAAATATCTCCATGATACGATTCAAGTTAATAAGGATTTGGCGAAAAAAGGGGGTCCTTATGCGTATTACCACACATGGCAATCAAAAAAGTTGGTGATAACTATCCCATCCAATACCCTTAATGGGCAACAGATTCGTCTGAAAGGTATGGGGGCAGGAGATCAGGGGGGAGAGAGGCCAGGAGACCTGTATCTAAAAATAGAAACGAATCCATCTATAGTGAGTAAAATTAAAAAAATTCTGCCATTTTGAGACGGCGATTACCAGAATCGAAAAACCATAAAGGTAGGCGTATTCCCTTATTTGGAGTATCCAGAAGGGGAGATCAGACTTATTCGCCAGACAACTGAATAATGCCATGGCCGGAGCTACTTGAAAAAATAGTACTATGATTATCCCATTAAACCTGGCAACCATAATGCCAGTTCCGGCCAAATGATAATCATGGCCATAGCCAACATATCGCATCCGATGAATGGCAGGGCTGCATAGCAGATATCTTTTATACTGATATCATCACTTGCCACACCTTTCATTACAAAAAGCATCATCCCGAATGGTGGGGTTGTCATTCCCATCTCAAAATTTATCAACATAATAATACCAAACCAAATTGGATCAAATCCAAGCATGTGGACGATGGGCATAAATATGGGAAGGCTGATCATCATGATGGAAATGGTTTCCATAAACATACCCAGAATAAAAACAGACAACTGCATACCCATGAGGATTAGAAGCGGATGAACCTTAAGGCCTTCTATAACTTCAAGAAGTCCCTGTGTGGCCCCTGTATATGCAAGGATACTGCTGAATGTTTTAGATGCTGCAATGATCATGAACACCATGATGGTTATTTCCAGAGTTCCGGTCAAAGAATCTTTTAACATCTTCCAATTTAAACGGCCGTAGAGTAAAGTTACCAATAATGTTGCCATCGCTCCGGAGGCCGCAGCCTCGGTGGGGGTTGCAAGGCCTAAAAGCATCAGACCTAAAACCATAAAAATAATAAATAAAAGGGGACATGCATATTTTATCGTACCGATAATTTTGCTTTTAAAACTTACGTCAGATACATCATATCGTGGTGCCAGGGTTGGGTTCAACCAACACCGGACGATAATATAGGTGGTATAAAGGGCCCCCATTAGAAGTCCGGGGATAGCCCCACCCACCAGAAGTTTTCCCACAGAAATATGTGCAATACTTGCCATGACAACTATCAGTGAAGAGGGCGGGATAAGCATGGCAAGTCCACCGACACCAATGATGGGGCCCACGGCCATGGATGTCGCATAGCCTCTTTTTTTCATTTCAGGAAGAAGTGCAGTGCCTAACATTGCAGTGTTTGCGATACTTGATCCGCTCAGAGCTGAAAAGATAGTTCCTCCGGCTGCTGCAAGAAGACTCAAACGCCCGGGTAAGCGACCCAGCCATTTATCAATTACATCTATTGTATTGTTGGCAAGTTTTGACTGGAACATTATCTCGCCCATTAAAATAAACATGGGTATAGGGGCCAGGGTAAATGTGGACAGAGAGGAAAAAATCTGAAGTGTGACCTGTTTAAGTCCTCCTGTACCCATAAAAACAAGGATACCTAAAAGATCTATGGCTAAAAATGAGAAAGCAATGGGAAATCCCATGAGTAAAAGGAAAATAAGGCCAAAAATAAAAAAAGCTAAAACAAAATACCATTCCATATCTATTGAAATCCCTGTTCTATTTACGCACCATGTTTATCTGTGGGTTAATTCTTTTAAGGTTTTGATAAGCTGTCTTACAAACTGCATAACAAGAAGGATAAACCCGATGGGTATAATTATGAGTATCAGGTATTTTGGAACATCAACGGCCTGTACATCGATAATTCCCCTTTTAAATTGTCCCAGGGTCACCCAGTATCCATACCAGGAAAATATAAGGCATAGAATCGTTCCTAATATTCCATGGAATAATTTAAAATATAGTTTTTTTTGTTGCGAAAACCGACTTGTTAAAAGGTCGATAGAGACATGCTTGCCTCTTGCCAATAACCAGGCAGTGCCAAGAAAAGTGATCCACAGCAGGGAATATTCATTGAACTGGACAATCCACACAGGAGAGTTAATTCCTACCATTCTTGAAAAGATTGTGTAGCTGATAGAAAAAGTTACAAAGAGAAGAAGGGACCCTGCAATGAATGCCATGGAATTGAGCAATTTGTCAAAAAATTTATCCAAAAGATCCCTCCTTTTCTTTAAAGATTCCTTCTGATTATTTTGCAACCATCTTTTTTAACTTCGGTCCGTTTTCAGGAGCCTTTTTAATAACAATTTTCCACAATTCATCATAGGCAGTCGTTTTAAGTTTCTCAGCTTCCTTTGCGGGTAGATCAATAAACTTGATCCCCTGTTTTTTAAAGGCCGCAAACTCTTTTTCAACATGGGCCTGACCTCTTTCAACAGCATAATGTTCAGCCTGTTCCTGGGTCTGGATCAAAAGTTTTTGAAGATGGGGTGGGATTTTTCCCCATTTGTCTTTATTCACAAGAACAACATTGACTGCCATGTAAAAATTTGTAGTTACAATATATTTTGTTACTTCATGCCATCCCCAGTCACGGATCAGGCCGGCAGGCCAGATAAAACCGTCAGCCAGACCACGTTCCAAGGCTGTATAAACGTCAGGAGGCGGTATAACAAGAGGTTGGGCTCCCAGTTTTTTAAGAAAATTTATATGTGTGGGAGAGCATCTGATTTTAAGCCCTGAAAGATCGGCACTGTCAATTGGCTTATTTAAATATAATGTAAAAGGGATACCAGATCCCATCCGTCCCAGGTAATAGGTGTTTAATTTTTCTTCATGACTCTTATTTAGAAATTTGTTAACGCCAGTGGCTCTTTCTTCCCAAGGTTTAATTTTGGTGAGGCTCAAAGCATTTACTTCAGGTAAAGCCGAGGTATAATATCCATCAGTTGTAAAAACTATATCAATAATACCGTTTCTTAATGCTTCCACCTGTTCTCTGTTTGGAATAACTTCGGGTCCGCCAGTGTACTTGATTTCAAGTTGACCGGGATATTGTTTTGCAACATTTTCTTTAACCATATCCAGAAATTTCATAAAATTTTGAACTTCAAATACAGTTTTGGGCCATGCAGTAACTGCCTTGAGTTTAATTGTTTTAGAAGCCGCTTCGCCAGCGCCTGTAAATATAAAAACAATCAAAATAGCGGCAAACAAAGCTACCAGTTTTTTCAATCTGACAGATTTTAACATAAAATCTCCTTATTGTTTAAAAGTTATGTAGCTAACTTATCGATACATTACGGCTATTATATAACGCATGATGTGTCATGTTAGTCAACAAATAAAGTTAACAAAATGAAACTGATTTTTTGTGGGTCCATAGTAGCACAGGACACTTTTTTTGATTATAGTCATAAGCTACAGGCGTAGTAATCCCCGATTTTTTATTCGTGGTATTTGTTCTTTGACAATCTGTTTTTGAGAGTTAAGCTGCAACCTGTTCAATAAGGGCAACCCATTTGTCAGG
>JASJGP010000419.1:0-7826 GCA_033791485.1 Desulfobacterales bacterium
CGGGTTTGCTATAATGTCGGTATGTGAATCTTTGACAGTTATAAATTTATCCAGATTAGGTAACTTTGTTTCTTTTCAATCCCGATGGCCACTTTAAAATACCCCAGCAACAGAATATTAAAAGCTAATCTATTCTCTCAAAATCTGCAATTTTTTTCTTTTTTCATCCCTTATTTTTTATCTTTTATCTGAGAGAGCCTTTTGGCAGCTTCCTTCAGCCGATAACTTTTCCCTTCGAACTCCAGCAAATGTCCATGATGAAGCAGACGGTCAAGTATGGCCGATAAGGCAGCATTATCTCTTAAAAGTGAACCCCAGTCTTCAATCGGTCGATTTAAAGTTATCACAGTACTGTTCCGTTTTGAATAGAGATTGATTATAAAATTCCCCTAATGCCGGTTTTAAAAGGGCAGACTAATTATTACAGTCACTGTTTTTTTATCAAAGACTGTCACTACATCATGTGGCCGGGGAAAATTTCAATCATGATACATGAAAATTCACTCTTTATATTATATCAAGCTTTTTATATATTGCTTTATGGTTTTTGGGCAGAAAAACCGTTTATAAGGGTTTTCAGCTTGATTGCTTTTACTATTAAGGATATAAGAAAAATTATGCAATCTAAAAAAATAAAAGGCAAGAACTTCTCACATCTTTATTTTCCCCTGGCAAAATTAAGCAAAAGCATTTTCACAGACCTGGAAAACGGTATATTTGCTGATAAATACAAAACCGTTATGACTTCCATATTAGGTAAACAGCTTGCGGTGAACACGTATTATGCAAATGATCTGATTGCCATGGCCAATACCCGCATTACAATTGATATTTTAAAACAATTCGATCAATTAAAAATCAATTTTAAAGTAAATACTAAGGATATTACAGAAGATGAACGAAACATGGCTATGGACCTTGCCATGGGTGAAATTATCACCACTAAAAAAACTTTTTTAGAAAGCATTAAGTCTGAAGATATCCCACAGATTCAAACCAGTGTGAAACAGTTTATTAACAATGCTATCACTAAACAGAACCAAACCTTTTTCAATGAATACTTTGAAGAACTTAAAGAGTATGTTGAGATGGCCAATAGTATCATAACAACTGAAGACAATTATATTGGTACTGTAGTGGCCATTAAAAAGATAATAGATAATGAACAAAGAGTGTTCAAGCTGCCAAAGGATCATATCGGTGAAACCATTGAGCATGTTATCAAAACCACACAAATTTCCTTAATGATTGCCAGGGAATTAGATGATTTTAACCAGGAAAATTATAAGACCTTAAGTATTATCGGTCTTGGACATGATAGCGGGAAAGCACTTATTCCTGAAGAAATTATATACAAAAAGGGCAGATTGACACAACTTGAAAATGATATCATGAAAAGCCATGCCCTTTTATCATTCATCCTTGCATCCAACAACCAGAATTATCTTGGATTTGAACCCTTTGTCATGGCCTTGCATCATATCAAAGAAGATAAAAACCTGCCCCAAAGTTATGGTATATCAAAAGATACTCACACATCATTTTATGAATATTTAACACCAAACGCCCAAAACAAACTCAATGAGATGTTTCATTTAACAAAAAAGTATTATCGGGTAATCAGCATAGCAGATACGTTTGAAGCCTTGACAGCACCCCGTGTTTATAAAAAACCGTCAAGTATTGGGAAAGCCTTGGACATCATGTTGAATGATAATAAAAAAAGCTGTTTTTTCTACCCGCCTTATCTTGAAAAATTTATTGAACTCATCATTAAAAAATACCTGCCTAAAAATATGGTATTCAAGTTATCCGATGAAATAATTAAAAAATATTATTTTTCCAATGATTTGGTTTTTGAAAATATTAAGCAGTACAAAAAAGACTATATGGGCGTAATCATTCAAACGCCATCTAATTTCAACCAGGATCTTGTCTGTGTTGTATACAATCTATTTGATCAAAAGATTGAACGTAAACTTCACATTTCACCCATCTTCTTTTTAGATAACATTTATTTTTAACTATTTAAAATGTCATCTTTTTTTAATCGATATCGGATACTATGAACCAAATGATACCCCCAAGACACTTATAAAAAAGTGGCCGGTTACACGTTCTGTAACCTGGTGAAAAACCGGCCGCATTCCGGGTTCAGATTTCAGTGAACGAAAAACTGCTTCCACATCTGTCAACATTGTATAAGTTCGCCAGAGTGAATTTTCATCAAGGTCAAACGCTGTGATAGCATTCGAGGATTGGTCAAAGGTTCTGGCCAGGGTCCTTATGCCGTCGCTCCATGCATCTGCCGGGTAGAGCAAAAAAAGGGCAATGAGGTTATAAGAATCGCCCAGGAAAGAGCAGCACTTACCACAGTAAAATAGATCATATTACCTGCCTGTCAGAAGGGGGTTCCCTTTACAGGCAGGTATCACTGATATATCTTCGTTGCATCAAACTCTGGGATCAAAGTCTTGAAATATAAAATAAAGACGAAAGCCTTTTACAAAAAACGACAGTTCAAGACCTGTGAACCCGTGGTGATTTCATTATAGTGTGGTTCAAACGCCTTGCCGTCCATATCGGCGTCGTTTCCCTCAATCCAGCCGTCTGAAAGGGGTTTACAGGCACTGTGGATCAAAACATATCGGCCATTTCGATTTTCCAGACTTATTGCCCGGGAATATAGAAACACATCAAAGCATAATTGCCAATGTCACCCTGCATCTGGCTATTGGAAAAACCGTTAGCGCACCTGCCGGGAATATTTGAAAAATATAGTTGTGAAACGGTTTCTTGCACATGCAACACAGTTCGTGCTAAATTGATATTTTTCTAATCGGCAAATGTTTTAACTTTAACATGAAGGATTTTTTTTTGGTTAGCATGATGAATGACAAACTCGTACTTCCCTTGGAATCTGATATCAAACGAGTTTTAAATCTTGATGTCAAAGAGGTCCCGAGCTTTCCACCTGTGATGGCCAAACTACTGGAAATCTTCAGTGATGAGGATGCTACCATGGAAGATCTTTCCAAACTCGTGGAAACAGATCCGGGAATTTCAGCCAAAGTGTTGGGCATCGTAAACTCAGCATTGTATGGCTTAAGAAGGAAAATAACGGGTGTTCCCGAAGCCGTTATCCATCTCGGATTTGACGAAATAAAAAAGCTCTCCATCGGGATCACGGTTTTTGAGAAAATATTTAAATCAAAAAAACAACAGCAGTTTGATAGAATATTTTTCTGGCGGCACTGCCTTTGTGTGGCCATCCTGAGCCGTACCATTGCCGAGGAAACCCTTTATCCGAAGCCCGAAGAAGCATATGCTTGCGGTCTTCTGCATGATTTCGGGAAGATTTTTTTTGATCTCCATGGTCGTGTCAATTATGAAGAGTTTATCGCCAATGTGACAAAACATACAGGCCCGATGATCACGGAAGAAAGAGAACTCATGGGAATGGGACATGACGATCTGGGCGCCTATTACAGTTCCCTGTGGAACCTGCCCGACTCCCTTGCTCTGACCATGAAATACCACCATCAGCGATATGAACACCTGGATCTTTCCGGAAATGAGGCCCTGCTGATATCCATTGTTTCCCTTGCCAATTTTCTGTCTTGGACCCAAGGAATGGGATCTGTTGATATCATCCGACTCCCTATTCTTCAGCCTGAAGTTGAAAAAAACATCAATATAAGCAAAATCGATTTCATAAAGGTCATCAACTGCATGGACAGGGAAATTGAAAACACGTCAAAATTTTATAATTTTGTTTTCCCTTCCTCCAACCAGTTCCGGGAGAACCTGCTCAGGGCAAATCTCAAGCTGAGCAGTATCAACACAAACTATTATTATATTGATGATCGGCAGACCAAACCCGTTGAAACTTCCAATATAAAGGACAGTATAACTGCACCCCATCACAGCCTTGACCCGAAAGCGATTATCACCACGACACTGAAGGCCATTTATAAAGATTTCAAGTTCGACAGGCTTTATATGATGGAGGTGGTAAAAACCTTGAGAAGCCTTAAAGTGGTTGAATTCCTTGATGCTTCAGATAGCAAAATGGACCTGAAGTTAATTGAAATTCCGATCAATAAAACTGCAGGCGGTTTTGTCAATTGCCTGAGAAACAAAGAGCCTGTGCTGATTACCGGCAGGACTTCAGGGGAAAAAAAGACCCTGGAAAAATTTAAAATCAAGGGAATGCTCATCGTACCTTTCTGTAGTAATAACAAGGTCATCGGCATCCTCGGCATGGACAATATTGCTTCGAAAAAAGCCATCTTGCCTGATGTGTTCTCCTCCATTGCCATTGTGGCCAGTGAACTTGGCATGGCCATGGAAAATGCAAGAACATACAAAGAAGCAAAAATGGCTTCCCTCAAGGACGGGCTCACCGGCCTTTTTAACCGCGTGGCCATTGATGAGCTGCTGGCAAAATCATTCAAAAATGCTGTGGACGGGAAAAACAATCTCTCCCTTGTAATGATTGATGTGGATTATTTTAAAAAATTTAATGATAAATTCGGACACCAGGCCGGGGACAATATCCTTAAACTGATTGCCATTACCTTAAAGAAACTGTCCAGACCTTTCGACCATGTCGGGCGGTATGGCGGCGAAGAATTTATTGTCATTTTAAATGATACTGATTTATCAAAAGCCCTTGTCTATACTGAAAGGATCAGGAAGGAAATCGAGCAGTTGGGCAGACTTCTGGTTAACAGGTTTCCGGGCCTTTCCCTCACCGTGAGTGCTGGCGTCAGTGAATACCAAAAAAGTGTCAAAAACCGAAATGATCTCATTGCAAAGGCAGACATAGCCCTTTACCGGGCAAAGGAAACAGGAAGAAACAAGGTGGAATCCGGTTAATCTGGATGTCACACACGGGCGACTATTTTGACTATCATTATGGGGGAAGAGGCCTGTTCCTATGGGCGTTAATTGGTATTTTAAGGGCTCAGTCCAGCCAAATTCAGCTAACCCCATTATTGGTAAGTGAAGTTTTTTTATGTAAAAATTTTCGATTAAAAGATATGGACCTGAGGCAACAAAATTTGAATTTTCCCATATTCCAGTAAATATATAAAAAACAGATCCCACATTTAACTTTGGCAAAAAAGACCGTCCTTATCGTCCAAACCCTTCATCTAAACCCCTTTTGAGCCCGTTCTATCGTGGTGACGTTTGATGCAAACAAGGACATGATCCAGAAACGAAAATAGCCTGACGCAGTAATTCTGATTCAAATACCCACATAAAAAAAAATTACACTTGACCTTGTTGTTTCTAATCTTTATTATATCCACCGTTCTTGCGCATGCTGTTGTTGAAGTTGATGCTCTTACTGATGCTGGTGTTGTTAATATTGCTGTTCTTGCTGCTGCTGATGTTGATCCTGATGTTCTTAATGAAGCTGATAAACTTGGGCTGGGTAGCTTGCTGCCTGGCCCAAGTTTTCCACTGGATAACACTCGCCAGTCAATTTTGGGTGAATATTCGAAAACTATTTTTACGAAGTGCTGTTAAGGAGACAATCCATGGGCCTGCTCAATCTGTTGTTTAAAGATCCGCTTGGGTTCATCCTAATCGCCATACCGCTCCTGTATGCCATCATTTTTCATGAGTTGGCACATGGTTGGGTATCCACATCTCTTTCAAAATTATTCGTCTTGTTCGGGCAATCGAATGAGTTAAAAATACGAATCAAAGTTTTCAAAAAACTTGATGAAGCATTGGTATGGATAAAGACCGATTGATGCTTTCAGCAACAGGAGAAAATAAATGGATTTTGAGCTTGATGCTTCCCATGAAAAATACATAGAAATCACCATATCAGGGCTGATTGTTAAACCCGAATTAATCTCGGTCATGGCTGAAATTTTACAGCACTCGGAATACATGGATAAACATACATTCTGGGATTTAAGGGAAGCAAGCATGGGCTTGTTCATTGGGGATTTGAAAGAAATTGTTGGAGTGTTGCACCTTTATAAACCTGAAAGAAAAGATTTTGCGAATAAAGCCGCCCTGCTTGTTCCTGGAAAATTTAATTCAGCCGTGGCAGAGATTTTCGTTGCTATGAGCAAACTGCTTCCCATTAAATACAGGGTTTTCAATGACTGGGAGCAGGCGGAAGCCTATCTTTACTCCTGAACAACTTTCAACACATTCACACCGTCCTTATCGTCCAAACTCTTCATCTAAGGCCCTTTTTAGCCCGTTCTATCGCGATCATTTCTGGTATATACAAAGAAGGGTGCTGACTGCCTAAAAAAAGATTCTGATCCAGGAAAACCATGAAACAGATTTCGTTTGGACGGTTATACGCTAGCGTATAGACGGTGATGGGCGATCTGGACGATGAAAAATTGAAAACTTTTCAATTCCATTGCAGAAGAACCTTTAATCTGAAACAGAATGATAATCCCGGACCAATGCTTTCACAATCAGCTCTCGGGGCGAAGGCACTCAGTCACCAGCTTGTATTTTTCCATTTTGTGTTTGCCTTTTTCAAAGCTTGATCCAGCCAGTTCCGGCGGGTTCTAAACATGCTAACTAAGGCCCTAAATTACGTGTTTGAGAGCTGTATAATTTGATTCATACGCATACGTCAACAGGGGAAAAACAAGGCTTAAACCGTATAAAATAAATAACATATAGTATGGTACCAATGTAGTACCCATCCAATCATTCCCACAACCCAGTGTTCATCCATTTAGTTCAATGAAGGACTCTCCTTGCTTGCTCCTGTTGCTTTATATAGATGGATAGATACTGGTATCGGTTATAAAAAGAGTTTCTTTGATGAAACAGCAAATTTATTTTTGTTGCAAGTAGTCTTGAACTTTGAATTTCAAAAAAATTGTACTTCCTCATTCACAGCATCAATTATTCGGTAAAATACATTGAGCTTATCAGTAACCCCTCTTGCCAATTTCTCGCAACTGCTTAAACACAGCATCAGCTATGGAAGGCGGCGCTGAGTCTGGGAATGGGGCCACACTGCTGACATTTATTTCGCAAAGGACATAGGTGTCTTCTCCCGATGCCTTTTTTTGTCCGAACAAAAAGTCACAATCCCAAAGTATAGGTAATCTTTCAGTATCGATCTCAAGTATTCTTTGCATCTCCGGTACCCATTTTTGTTCTACCTTTTGTTTTAACGCTTGAAATTCCGGTACAGTCGGAGGGTGATACAAACGGGGACCGGGTTGGGGAGCCTCAGATGGAGGTGAGTTCGGCGGTATCGGGAATAGCGCATTGATAGCCTGGTGTCCGAATCCGACGATTTTATCTTTCACCAGATAACAGCGAACCATACCCTCTGGTAGTCGATCTTGGTAGGCCTGATCAATCATTTTTTTGCCGGCCATTGAAAAATACGACTCACATCTTGTGAAAAAGTCTTCTAAACGGATCTCTTCTTCTATGCTACCCCGCTTCGCATGTCGGACACGTACAATGTCTTTATGCTTCAATAAAGCATCCCCCGATAGCAACGCTACTTTCCATACACCATTTCCGCCGTTTCCTCGGAGGGGGACCAATGTCATTACTTTAAAACCAGCAGCTACTTTGGATACGGGTTCCACCTATAAAATCCTGGTGGCTCCCACTTGTTTTCATGACAGTGCTGGGAATAATTTTTCCGGTATAGCAGACTCTCTTCCCTGGACTTTTACAGTGGTTGATTCATCCTCACCCGTGGTGAATTCCATTGTCAGCAATACGCCAACGGGAGTGTACGGCATCGGTGACAGCATATCAATTACCATAAACTTCTCTCAGCCTGTGACGCTTAGTCCAGATGGTAC
>JASJGP010000420.1:0-11866 GCA_033791485.1 Desulfobacterales bacterium
AAATCTTTTGTTGACAATTAGCAAAGACAATGAAAATATTTGCTTTTTTCTTTCTTATTGAAATTCTTTGCCTTGACCTTCCGACTTCTGAAAGCTATTACGATGAGGCTGTTTCAAAATATTCAATTTATTTCAAAATCAAACCTGCCTGTGCTTGTCCCCACACAGACAGGGAAGTCGATCCCGCCACGGCGGGGTTATAAGCCTATTTATGCTCCCCTGCTCCAAAAACGCAGGATTGCTCTAATGTTATTGTGCGTTGCAACACTTCAGGTAGTATTGATTTCTGCCGGGCTGCGGGGATGGCAATGCCCGATTCATTCAACACTTGGAATACAGTGCCCTGGCTGTGGATTAAGTACTGCAATGTCTTTGTTAATTAAAGGAGATTGGCAAGGAGCCATGCGCACCCATGCCTTTGCACCGGTTTTCCTGTTCGCATTCGTACTAATGGGAATCGTAAGCATATTGCCGGAAAACCTTCACCGTAAAGCCGTGCTTCAAATTGCTGCAATTGAAAAGCATACAGCATTTGCTGCATATATTTTATTCGGAATTATTGTTTACTGGATTTTCCGATTATTAGTTCCTTATTTTTGAATTTGTTGTTTTTAATAGTAAAAAATAAAACCACCCACGAAAACACGAAACAGAGAAAGCACGAAATTTTAATTTTATCTTTTTCGTGCTTTAGTTAAAAAAACCTTATTTCTTTATAGCTTGTACTGGATAGGTTCATTATAAAGTAAAAATCTTTTGTTATTTTCAATTCTAAAGGGGATAACCATGACAACTACCTTTATGATATACGCTGCGGTATTTGCAATTCTTCAGATTACTTCAATTGTTATATTTTTCATAGTCCTGATAAAGCTATTTAAAACAGAAGGAGCACTAAAGGGTATCCTGGGATTTTTATGCGGCCTTTATACATTCATCTGGGGATGGCTAAAACACAAGGAACTTCAAATGACCAAGCTTATGACGGTCTGGAGCATCATTTTTATTATTTTCATGGTCGGAACACCACTGATCGGAACAGCAGAAATAATGAAGATGATTACAACGTTTCAGGGGAAGGGTTTTGATGTAGGATCTTTTCAGAAAGGCAAAACAATTAAACCCTGGAAAAAACCAAAAATTGCAAGACCTCAGAAAAAAGGTACACCTGCTCAAACAATGGACTCGCATAAAAAGGCAGTCGCTTTATGGAAAAACGGCAAATACACAAACCCCAGACAGGCATTAATATATCTAAATAAAGCTGTCGCCAAAGATCCTAAATTTGCTAATGTTTACAGCAACCGTGGCAATGCATACCGGGATTTAAAACAGTACCCAAAGGCATTAAACGACTACAGTAAGGCGATCAGCCTGAACCCGGCTCATGTCAAGGCTTATAATAATCGTGGGAATATATATTATGAGCAAAAAAAATATCAGCAAGCGCTAAAGGATTATAACCAGTGCATCCGTCTCAACCCGAATTACACATTTGCTTACATTAATAGAGGGCTTGTCTTTTATCAATTAAAAAACAAATTTGCATGCAGAGATTTTCAAAAAGCCTGCACCCTTGGCGATTGCGATGGAATAAACTGGGCAAAGGGAAAAGGTTTCTGCAAGTAATACTTAGGCGCCTGGCAACATCATATCGACAATTTGTTGTCGATTTTCCTTAATGAGTTGTTTTTTCGCTGGAATATCATGTTGCGAGTTACAGGTTGCATGTTGCAAGTTATAAAAAAGGAAACCATCCTATTTAAAATCCGTAACGCGGAACTTGCAATATTTCCGATACAATCCGGTATGTTATTTATTGCTCTGAAAGAGCCACATTTTTGATCACTTCACTTTACGAAATGCATAGTATTCAGGCGCTAACTTACAACAATCTTTCCCTTTGGACTGGACAACACCTCTCCGATAACAGCCGCATCATTTATTTCCTTTCTCTTTAAACTTTTCACCAGGTCATCTGCGCTTTCTTTTTCCACACAAATCAAAAGTCCCCCGGATGTCTGGGGATCAAAGAGGATGTCTTGAATCAGGCGATCCACTGAAGGAGCAAAATCGACCATTGATTCTCGAAATTCACGATTCTTATAAGCTCCTGCAGGTACCAAACCCATACCTGCATATTCTAATGCCTCGGGAATAACCGGTATCTTTTCTGACCAGATTTCGATCCCAAAATTGGAATCGACCACCATCTCTGCTAAATGGCCGAGCAAACCGAAACCTGTAATATCCGTACATGCATGTACAGGATAATCGTTCATTATCTCTGCCGCATCTCTGTTAAGGGTTGCCATAAGGCCGGTAACAAACTCAATAATTTCATCAGAAGCAAGATCACCTTTTATAGCTGTGTTTATAATCCCTGTCCCCAGCGGTTTGGTCAAAATCAAGCGATCTCCGATCTGAAGGTTCTTTTTTGTAAGAATTCGATCCGGGTGAATGAATCCGGTCACAGACAGGCCGTATTTCAGTTCTTTGTCTTCCACGCTGTGTCCGCCCAACAGAACCACACCTGCTTCTTTCATCTTATCCAACCCGCCCTGGATGATTTGACGTAGAATAGAGATGTCCATATCTTTAAGCGGAAAAGCCACCAGATTCATGGCGGTTTTTGGTACACCACCCATAGCATATACGTCACTTAATGCATTTGCCACCGCAATCTGTCCGAACCAGTATGGATCATCCACAATCGGGGTAAAGAAATCCACCGTCTGAATGATAGCAATATCATCCGTAATCTTATAAACTCCGGCATCATCTGCTTTATCCAGCCCCACAATCAGATTTGGATCAGTCGGAAATTCCATGCCGCAAAGCGCCCTGTCCAGGTCCCCTGGAGGCAGTTTTGAGGCTCAGCCTGAACCTGCAACTGTTTCCGTGAGGCGAAGTACTTTTTTATCTGTCATGGTTTTTTCCTGTTTTTGGTCTAATTTGCCGCTTCCGGTTCTTCCCCTATCTTCGAATTAACTGTTTCCTCCAAACATCCATCTTTTAAAGTCAAAACATTATCAGAAATTCTTCTTGTAAGAGACGTATAATGGGAAACAACCATCAGGGTACATTTTTCTTTAAGACTTTTAAGATATTCGGTAATCTTTAAAGCGGCCTCCATATCCAGAGATGATGTGGGCTCATCGAGTAAAAGCACCTCTGGTTGCATAATCATGGCCCTTGCAATACACAGCCTTTGCTGCTGCCCGCCTGAAAGCTCAAGTGCACTGTCGTTTAACCTGTCCTTTACTTCATCCCATAAAAACGCATCTTTCAGTGCCTGTTCAACCTTCTCCTTAATATATTCTCTATCCTTAACAGCAGATAATTTCAGCGGGAAAGCAATGTTTTTAAAGATACTCATTGGCAGAGGGTTAGGCATCTGAAAAACCATACCCACCTTTTTTCTAAGCGTTGTAAGAGGCAGACTATTAATATCGATATACCTGCCATCTAATTTTATTTCTACCTTACCCTCGACCCTGCAATCCGGGATCGATTCACAAAGCCTGTTTAAAACCATTAAAAATGTGGTCTTTCCCACACCGGAAGGGCCGATGATAGTAGTAATCGCCTTTTCCTCAACTTCTGTCTTAAGCCCTTTTAAAACCGGCTTTTTCCTATAAAAGAAATTAAGGTCGTTTATCCTGATTTTTATATTTTTCATGGATGCAAATTATCTATGATGAATTCTCAAAAAGTTGAATTCATTAGGTTTTAGGTGTTAAGTTTTAGGTTAATGTAATTGTCTGTTTTATCATATATTTAAACCTAAAACTTAAAGCGTTTCGTAAAAAGGTACCCATTAACGCCCGTTCGGAACAAAAAGGTCGCACAATCTCCGTTCTGTAAGCATTCACAGGTGCTGCAGATGTGTGTGATCAAGGCGACCAGCTATAGTCTGCTATGCTGGTTGCCTTGATCGCGTGCAGATGCGGTGCCTGTGAACGCTTACGAAAAAAGTATCACCGATGGTGCCCGCAGGAAATGCTCTTGGGGTGCTAAGTAGAAAGTCCCATCTACTGCGTGGCAAATCGCAATGCCGCCCTCCTTTTTAAAATATGCGAAAGAGCAAACAGGAAAACACAGATGGAAAGTAAAATTATACAAGACCCAAACCCTTTCATCAAATCATCCTGGGAATTATAGTCCGAAGAAATGTAGAAGATATAAAAAGGAAGTGCCTCATACTGGGAAAGCAGTGAATTGGGAATCCCTGCCATGAACACCACTCCTGTCAGCATAATGACTGCGGTATCCTCTGCACATCTTCCTATGGCCAGGATAATGCCACTGATAATACGTGAAAGATTATAAGGAATCAATATGAATAAGATGTTTTGCAACCTGGAAGCGCCCAGCGCAAGTCCTGTAGTTTTGATAAAAAAGGGTAAATTTACCAGGGATTGCTCTGTTGTCCGAATAATATAAGGAAGAACAAGGCAGGCCAGAGCCAGGCTTGAAATAAGAAAACAGGGGTAAATATGCTCGGACAAGTGCTTGTGAAGAAAAACAGCAACGGCAAATCCGAAAAGGCCCACCAGTATGGATGGAATCCCGGCAAGGATGTCGAGCATAAGATTAAAACCGGGTTTCCATTTTTTGTTGCAGTATTCAGCAAGGTAAATGCCGCCTGCAACACCTATGGGAATTGCCCATATAATGGAGGTGAGAATCAAAAGCAGGGTCCCAACTATTGCAGGAAAGAGACCGTCAACCACCTCGGTTTTTAATAAAAGCCCGTCAAGAGGCCTCGTTTCCCCGAATATAAGGGATAAATTCAAAGATGAAATACCCTTGTGAAATAAAAAAGCCATGAGTACCCCTATGGCACTGATAAGGACAATCCCGGATATCCAGCAAAAAAGCTTGATTTGATATTCCACGAAACGATTCATCTATCCCTCAATATTTTAAAACGCCCCATCAGTCTCAGGACAAGAACAATCAGGGTTGTAAAGATAAATAGTATCAGGCCGCAAACAAATATCGATTTGAACTCCGGGCTCTCATAGTCGCTTGCTATAATAAGGGCGATATGTGCAGTCAATGTCCTTGCTGCATCGGAAAGCCCCCCGGGGATTTGCAATGCATTGCCGGCAATCATAAGAGAAATCAGGGTATCTCCTACAGCTCTCCCCGCTGCCAGAACCAAAGCTGAGATTATCCCTTTCCAGGCCGAGGGGATAATTACATAAACCAGTTTCTGAGCAGGCGTAGCGCCAAGGGAATCCGCTGCATCAAGATAATTTTTAGGCACTGAATTAAAAGCATCGGATATGAACAAAACAATGGTGGGAAGAATCAAAAGGGCCAGCATAATTGAGGCACTCAATACACACATCCCTGTTCCCTTTTCAAAAATCTCCCTGATAAACGGCACCAGAAGAAAAATAGCCACAAATCCATAGATAACGGTGGGAATTCCGGTCATAAACTCAACAACTTTTCTTAAGAACCTGCCGAAATACCCCGTAGAAAAGACACTTATAAGGGCACTGCATCCTATCCCGAATGGCGTGGCGATTAAAAGAGCCAGGGAGGCAATAATTCCCGTTCCGACCATCATGGGAACTATGCCGAACCCTCCTTCATAAGGGTTCCATTCCAGAGTGAAAAATTGGGCTATATCACCTCCTTTAAACAGCGGAAAACTGAAATATACCATGAAAGAGAGGATAAGTATGGTTATAGAAGCACTGAGTACGGCACTGAAAAGAAAACCTTTTTCAGCTAATTTTTCAATAGAGGATTTCATTTCCTGACGGCAATATATCCTTTATCTTCTACGATTTTCTGTCCTTCTTTGCTCATTATGTAATCTATAAACAACCTGGTCAATCCTGAAGGTTCTCCTTTTGTATTCATATATAGGCCTCTTGCTATCTTGTAATCACCCTTCAGCACATTCTCAAGTGTAGGTGAAACGTCATCCAGGGATACAGGTGCCACAGTATCGTCCAGGTAGCCTATTGAGATATAGCCTATTCCGTATGGATCAACATTTATTGCCGATTTCATGGCACCGTGGGATTTTACGAAATTAGCCGATTTGATGATTTCTCCTTTATTTAATGCTCTCTTCCAGAAAACCTTCCTGGTACCGCTGGAAGCATCCCGTGTATATACATTAATCCCCCTGTTTTTAAATCCTAACGCTTTCCAGTTGCTGATTTTTCCTGAAAAAACATCTATCAACTCGCTCTTTTTCATTTTTACTACAGGATTTTTCAGGTTAACAACAACTGCAATTCCGTCTATTGCGAATTTATGCATCTTCAGGCCGTATCTTTTTATTTCGTCATCCGTCGCCTTCCTCCCGGAATTTCCTACGTCAATAAGCCCTTCACCCACCTGCTTGATTCCCACGCCTGAACCGCCTCCGGCAATGGTAATCTTTATATCCCGGTTTACGGCCATTATCCTTTTTGCAGCTTCTTTCATAACCGGTATATGGGCCGTACCTCCTGCAATCCTGAGAGTCCCTTTCACACTCTCAAATCGTTCCAAATCTCCTGCAACAACAAATGAAATTCCTGCCATCATAAAAACAAAGATTCCTGCCAAACAGATTGCAAATTTTATTTTCATAGTTATTTCTCCTTGTATTCGTTATACATATTTTGATGATTTCGTAAAAAATCGAAATTCGACGGCAAGGTAAAAAGCTTCAAATTCAAGACGTGCGAATCTTGAGGAGTGAAACGTGCTAACAGTACGTTGGAATGACGAAAGAAGAAGCACAACGCCGAAATTGGACTTTTTGCAAAGCCGTCATATGTTGATAACCTTATCCGCCAACTGCATAGCCGTAACAATATCGAGCATATTGGTTGTCTCTCCCACCTGTTTTTTTTCAAGCAAGTTAAAATGTGTCAGGCATGTCCCGCAGACCAGGATATGAAGCCCGTCTTTTTAATACTCTTTCAAAACCGACACTACCTCTGACCCATAAATAGTGAGTTTAACGCCATTGTTCACAAAGACAAGACGCCACAATTCATCACCCATTTCTTTTAATGTTTTTAAAAAGCTTACCATAAGCTTTGAGCCAAGCTCATCATCACCATGTCCCATGCAATTATTTGCCACCATGACCATGATTTTCTTCTTTTCAGTATCCTGCTTTTCAGCCACTACGCTTTCAGACTCAATTCCGTCTTCACGCCTGCCTGTGATATGAAAATCCCCTCCCCTCTCCTGCACTGAGACTTCAAAACCCTGGGATTTAAGAAAACGGCTTACGTTCTGCCTGCTCGCTTCATTATCTACAAGGACTTTTATGCTGTTTAAGTTTTTATCTTCTATGACATTTTTTGCCTGTAATACAGGAGCCGGGCATGCGAGCCCTCTTGCATCTATCTCCTTCATTTCTTCTCCTCTTTTGTATATTATATGTGGAATTACTTTTGCTGTTAGACGATCCCCGCAACCTCACAGTCAAGCGCCTTAACGATATCCCCCAGAGCCATTATTAACATGACTCCCCTTTGACCAGCATTGATAGCCACCTTGCCAAACTTCAGCAGACCTTTTTCAATTACAGTCGGCAGGTTCTGTTTCGCACCGAATGGGCTGATACCACCCACTAAATAGCTGGTCACTCTTTCTGCAGTTGCCGTATCCACCATAGCAGCCCTTTTGACTTTGCATGCTCTTGCAAGCTGTTTGAAGGCGAGTTGCTTATCACCCGGCATAAGGGCAAAACTGTATTTTTTATTTCCCAGATCAACCACCAGGGTCTTGATGGTTCTTTCCAGAGGGAATCCTATTGCCATGGCCGCAAATTCAGCACCTTTTTCATCGTGCTCGTATTCTACGACTTTAAAATCTATGCCTTTTTTATTAAGATATTGTATAGCCCGTGTTGACATTTTAGCATCTCTTAAATTCTATTCTGACCTTATTCCCCAGCTGCGCTCTCCAGGTCTGCCATAAGCTTTTCACGGTTCAAACCATATCTTACCGCAACTTTACTTAAAGGTTCAAAAAGGGCATGGCAACAAATACAAACGCCTGCCTGCTTATCGTAGTTTTTAAACACCGCCTCTGTTTTTCTGAACCTTGATACAATATCCAGCACGGTCATTTCAGAGCGGATTTGATGATCTTTCTTTAAGACTTTTTCGACCACACTTTTCCTTTCTCAATCTCGCTAAAAATTTTAGCAGGAGCCTGCGGTATGTGTCGAAATATTTATGCACAGGCAAGCTCATTATGAATATTGCTAAATTACTTCTGATTTAAATAGGGATTATAAACCTATTTGTCAAACTGGAATTTCCGATAACTGAGAGAGCTTTTTATAGAAAAACCCGATTTGTCCTATGAGATTGTCAACAACAGGAAATAAATCGAAAGAAAGGCACAATAAAACAGTTGGAATTCAAGTTGTATTGAAAAAGTAGAAGGTAATAATAATTATAAAGGATATGGAGCCTTGAGTGGTAGTCAGGGGATCCATACTATTGGCAAGGTAAGTTACTGTACTTTGTTAAGTCTTTGCGAAAGTGTATCAAGGAATTGAGTGGAATCAAGGACCTTTTTTGCGGCAGGCTCGCAGATTGCAGCAAGATCCCCTGTCATATAACCATCCTCTATGGTCTCAATAATTATTTTTTCCAATCTGTCTGAAAAAGTTGAAAGTTCTTGCAGAGAGTCGAGTTCGCCACGTTTTCTCAAAGCACCGGTCCAGGCAAAAATAAGGGCTACGGCGTTGGTTGAAGTTTTTTCCCCTTTAAGATGCTTATAATAATGTCTTTGAACAGTTCCATGGGCTGCTTCATATTCAAAGTACCCATTGGGAGATACCAGTACCGATGACATCATTGCAAGAGAACCAAAGGCTGAAGCCACCATATCGCTCATGATATCCCCGTCATAATTCTTACAAGCCCAGAGCATTCCACCTTCTGTCTTCATCATTCTGGCAACAACATCGTCTATAAGGGTATAAAAAAAAGAGATCCCAGCATTTTCGAACCTATCCTTATATTCACTCTCAAAGATTTCTTCAAAGATAATTTTAAAAGTCTGGTCATACTTTTTTGAAATTGTGTCTTTTGTGGCAAACCAGCAGTCTATCTTCTCTTCAAGAGAATACTCAAAACAGGCCCTGGCAAAACTTGAAATTGATGCTTGAGTATTGTGAATACCCTGGATAATTCCCGGACCAGGAAGTTCCATGATCGTTTCCCGTGTCTCATTGCCTTGGGCATCAGTAAAGACTATTTCTGCCTTGCCTCCTGTTCTGGTTTTGATTTCAGCATTTTTATAAACATCCCCATATGCATGCCTGCCCACAGCAATCGGTTTTTTCCAGGATCTAACAGCAGGCTTTATATTTTTTACCAGAATGGGCTTTCTAAATACGGTTCCGTCCAGCATGGCACGGATTGTCCCATTGGGACTTTTCCACTGTTTTTTCAGGTTATACTCTTCCACCCTCTCGTGGTTCGGTGTAATGGTGGCGTTCTTTACGCCCACACCATATTCTTTTATGGCATTTGCTGCATCAATGGTAATCTGGTCATCAGTCTCATCTCTTTTTTTAATACCAAGATCATAATATTCGGTTTTCAAATCAATAAAAGGCTCAATGAGTTTTTCCTTGATAATGGGCCATAGAACCCGGGTCATTTCATCTCCGTCCAGCTCAACAAGGGGGGTTTTCATTTGAATCTTTGACATTTATTTCTCCTTATATCGTTTTCACATTTTATAAATCAGACTTTTGTTTTAATCCAGGGCAATTTCCCACCTGCTTTTAATATTTGGGCATCAAGGGGTGAAAGGGTATGAGTCAGGCTATATTCCTTATTGTTAGTTCTGTTTTTTAGAATGATATTTATATTTTGATTGCTAAGATCATTAATAATTATTTCAAGATCATCTTTCAGAATGCTATGTATTTTTCAATTCTCTGTAATTTGAAAATTATCTAAATCTGTGGTGATAAAATTCAAGTACCACACGGTTTTAAGGGTTGTCAAATGCTGGAACATTTTGAAACCGCCTCTTTAAAGTATGTCATATTTCACGGAAGTCTCTGATATTCCCCATTCAACCTCTTGTTATCTGAATTTTGCACGAGTTGGAGGCTTTCATATGCAAGGCATCTAAGGGCAAAGCCATAGTGTACTATTGCGAGCCCTTAGTAACACAGCAGATGGAAGCCTCCGGTTCGCCCGAAGGGTGAATATTGATGAGATAAAATCGATCATTATCCTTTTTATTATACGAGTATTATCCTTTTGATAATAAATTTTCCAAACCCCGCTGGTTATCATTATAAGAACGGTTTCTCATCAATTTTCATGCAAGATTCAGCTATTAATATCTGACCGCATTATACAAATTAAAAAGGTCATCTCTACAAAGATGTTCTGTTTCATTAAAAAACGCTGAAGACCTCTGCATCTTCCACTGGTCTTTATGAGTATTAACATTATAATAAACGGAAGGAAATATTTTTACATCCAAACTTTTAAGAAAATTTATGGTATCCTCTATCTCTTCCTTTGTCTGACCTGGAAGTCCAAGTATAAAATATGACCTTACATTCATGCCGAGACCTTTTGCAACATTTGCGATATCCGCAAATTTTTGTGAATTAAAAGGTCTATCATAAAGCTTTTGCAGCTGCTCAGAGTAACTTACCAGTGAAATATTTAATTCTCTAAAACCTGTCTGTTTCATTAAATTTAATATCTCTTCATCAAGTTGTTCAATAGAAATACCGTTCATGGCGGTAAAATCAAGCCCGACATCATGTATTCGTTGATAATTATACAGTTCTTTCAATAATTCAGCAGCCCTGGATTTGAATGCAAAAATATTATCGTCCTCAAAATTGATGATCTTTACATCAAACTTATTTATGCACTCATCTATTTCAGAGAGAACTGATTCAATACTTCTGACCCTGTAGCTCTTTCCCCAGATAATTTTTCCTGTGCAGAAATCACATCTATTTGGGCAGCCTCTTGAGGTTATCATTGATATAGCACGAGTCTTATACATTTTAAAATCGCGTTCTTTAAGGAATTCTCTTGAAGGAAAGGGTATTGTATTAATATCTTGAATATTATTTTTTCCTGTCTGAATGATTTCATCTTTCTTACGGTATGCCAGGTTCGGCACTTTTAACAAATCTTTATTATTCATCAGAGAATCCAGCAATTGCACTGAGCTTTGCTCACCTTCACCATCTATTACAAAATCAACATCAAGATTCCGCAAATAATATTCAGGATAGAGTGCTGCGTGATACCCTCCAACAACTATTTTTGAAATAGGATTTATTCTTTTAATTATATGAATAATTTCATCAGTTTCCTGAAAGTATGGAGTAAATAATGACGAGATAAAATATATATTGGCATCAGTTGACTTAATTTGTTTTTCTATTTCCTGAAAGCTTAATCCAAAATGAAAGTAATTTTTAAAAGGAAATGAAAGAGCTGGATTGCTGTTTGAAATATATTTATCCAGGTAAGAAAATTCATCTGGAATTGGAAGTTTATGTTTTTTTGGTGAATGGCAATTTATAAATGAAACATTATGTCCTGCGGATTTTATTGAGCTAATTATATATAAGATGCCCAGAGGTTGGCGTCTAATGGATGTTGAATAAAAATCCTGAATAGGGGGATTAATAAAACAGATTCTCACGATCATTACCAAAATGTTTGATGGACTCGTAAAAAGTCTTTTAATAAGCGTTGGATGGCGTCGTAAAAAGGCTCATATACAAGGCGTAGCGGCTTTTCAGGGACGAGACTATACATATAGTATGTCGAGTTCCTGAAAAATCGCTACAACGCAGTAGATGAGTCTTTTTACGACGCCA
>JASJGP010000421.1:0-4117 GCA_033791485.1 Desulfobacterales bacterium
AAAAGGGTTACAATGTTCCCTTTCACCTGCTTTGCCATTTTACGTGCCCCCCATACATTTGCTCCGGAAGATATTCCCACAAGAAGCCCTGAATTTCTCCCTAACTGTCTTGCTGTTTCAATGGCTTCATCATCAGTTACTTCAAGGACTTCATCTATAAGAGAAGTATCCAGGATTTTTGGGATAAAACCATCGCCAATCCCCTGAATTTGATGGAGTCCGGGTTCGTGCCCCAAAAGAGCAGAAACATTTTTAGGTTCAACCGCAACAAGCTTTACGTCAGGTTTTCTCTCTTTTAAAAATTTGCCAATACCTTGAAGCGTTCCCCCACTGCCAACTCCTGAAACAAAGCAGTCAATCTCGCCTGTTGTCTGTCTCCAGAGTTCCCGAGCTGTCTCTTCATAATGGACACGTGGGTTATCCGGATTTTCAAATTGCTGGGGAACAAAAACATTGGGATCTTTAGAAGCGATTTCCACAACGCGGTTAACAGCCCCTTTAATATTCTCTTTTGCCGGTGTTAAAATTAACTCTGCACCAAACGATTTGATGATTTTTTGTCTTTCAATACTCATGTTTTCCGGCATTACAATTTTAACTTTATATCCTTTTAAGCCCCCAACCATGGCAATACCAATGCCGGTATTTCCTGATGTGGGTTCCACAATAACAGAGTTTTTATGTAACAGACCGTCTCTTTCAGCACCTTCTATCATGGAGACTGCAACCCTGTCTTTTAAGCTCCCGCCGGGATTTAAGAATTCAGCTTTAGCAAGGATTTTTTCGTTTTTTAAACGAATCAGAGGTGTATTGCCAATCAGGTCGATTATATTATCCGTGAGCATTTGTTTAAGGCCTTGTTTTTTATATTATTATTTTCATTATTCCTGTATTCTAAATTAAAACATAGATTAATTAAACAAAAATAGAGAATTGTCAAGTCAAAGCCCTTGCTTTTTTTAGGTATAAGCGTATACAGGGATAATATTTTTTTAAGGCTATTTGAAAAGTGAAAAAAGAGTCAAGAATTAATTTTATCGTATTATTAGGATGCCTTTCAGTTTTTGCTTCGGCATTCTGTTTTTATCTCGCCACTGCTGTTGTTAAATGGTCCATGCTTGCAGGTTTAACAATTGCACCTTCGTTTTTTGTTTTTGTAAGATTTTTTGCAGGTTTTCTTACTGTCGCCCTAATCATGCTGATTAAGAAACAGGCCCTTAAGCCAAAGAAATACAAATATCTTGTGGGCAGAACCCTGGCAAACTGCATAGCCGTGTATTGTTTTTTTAAAGGCACTATGCTTACGTCTGTTGCAGAAGCCAATATACTGAATATGACCTATCCTATTTTTATAGCTGTTATTTCATGGTTTTTACTAAAAGATCAGCGTGATATTGTTTCCATAATCATTGTTTTAGTCTCTTTTGCAGGTGTCTGGTTGATTATTGATCCGGGAGAAATGGGATTTAAAACAGAAAGCCTCTGGGGACTTACTTCAGGAGTGAGTGCTGCCTTTGCTTTGATTTACCTGAATTTATGCCGAAAAGAGAATGACACAGAAACCATACTTTTTTTTCTTTTTGGGCTGGGAAGCGTTGTTATAATAGTAATATTTTTTCAAGAAATATATATTCCGGATATGCTTACAACAAAGTATCTGCTTCTTTGCGCTGTTTTCAGCATAGCAGGTCAATATCTTATAACTATCGGGTTTAAATATGTTACAGCCATTGAAGGTGGCATCATATCATCAACCAGAATACTTCTTGCCGCAATCCTTGGACCTTTTATTGTATCTGACCCTGCACTCTCGTTGCCAGGGTGGATCGGCGCTTTACTGATTTTCAGCGGTAATATTTATTTAACACTGCGAAAATCAAAGACAAAACTTCAGGAGCAGTAGGTGAATAAGGCCCCTTTAAAGTTTTAGCATCCTGTCTAAAGCCAATTTGGCATCTTTTTTTATTCTGTTTTCAACATCGACTATATTAACTTTTCCAATATTTTTTAAAGTGAACAGAAGATTTTCAAGATTGATTCTAAACATGTTCGGGCATAACGATTTCTTTAATGGAATAATTGTTTTGTTTCCATATTCATTGGCAAGTCTTTCAACAAGATTTATTTCAGTGCCGATAATTATTGTGGTATCTGGCTTTGCCTTTTTAACATAGTTTACGATGAAACTTGTTGAACCCACAGCATCAGATAAAGCAACTACTTCTTGCGTACACTCAGGGTGGACTACAACTTTTGCTTTGGGGTGTTTTCTTTTCATATCTATAATTTCATCGGGTGTAAATCTTGTATGTACCAGACAATAACCTTTCCATAGATTACAGGGTTGGGTTATAACCGCAAACATCTGCGGTTTACCCGTCAGCATGATTTTGTTGGGATAAGGTACAAAATTTTATTTTAATAATATACGATTGGGGCTTGATAAATACCATGAAAAGTATTATATATAGTACTATTAACAATAATTTAAGATAGAAAAGCGAGTATTATTATGAATACTATAACAGCCAATCAGCTCAAAACAAAGGGAGTTACTGTCATCCAGAACAATCTTTCGAAAAATCATGAGTTGGTTATTACAGTTCGAGGTAAAGAAAAATTTGTTGTAATGGATATGAAACAGTATAATTATCTAAGAGAATGTGAACTCGATGCTGCATTGCATCAGGCAAAAACTGATTATCAAGAGGGTAACTATATCACAGAAAATGTTGAAGCCCATATCAAACGAATCACAAAATGACATATAAACTCATCTACACAAATAGTTATATTAAACGGGCTTCAAAATTTGTTAAGAAACAACCTGATTTAATATCTCAATATGGGAAAACACTAAAACTTTTAGAAATAAATCCAAATCACCCCTCTTTGCGACTTCATTCATTAAAAGGAAAATTAAAAGATCTGCATTCGGTTTCTATTAATATATCTTACAGAATTACACTTGAGTTTTTTCTCACAGGAAAAGAGATTATTTTGGTAAATGTCGGACATCATGATGAAATTTATTAGACGTCATATTGCTTCAATTATCAAAAAATAGCTTAACCTATTCTCCCGTTTTTCTGGGGAGGATCAATCTGTTCATTAATTTCAGCAAATATTGCTCTAAGAAAAGTTACTTCTTAACATCTAATAATATATTTTCGATATTATAATTGAATCACTTGGAAATTCAATGCCGTATTCAGAAATGTCTTTTGGCATAGGTATTCCATTTTGAACTGTTTCTGGAACACCATAAATTAATGCACCTCCATTTTTATTAGCAAAGGATGTTACATCCTTACAAAGTTCCATTTTTTCTTTTTGAGTATGGATTGAGATTGATTCTTTGTAATCCAAAAAATCAGATTCTGGTGCTTTCTTTTCAATTAGCGAATTAAGCCATGCTTAGCTCAGCATCGATAAGTAGCTTGGGATGACGAGATGTCCTATGTTAATAATTTAATTATAGTCATTTGAGGTGTTGAACAGATTAGAACCATACCGTTTGCTTCACCCGCCAGTTGGCCGTGAAAGCGATTGTTGGGTTGCCATTCTTATTTCCAGAGAATTCATTTGGCTATTTTACCCCAGAATAGTGTATGTGTGAAAAATGCATAATAATCTGAAATATTCAGAAGGAAACCGGGTGAATCCGGTTGGCACAACCGCCGGAACTCTGACTGGTCGTCGGATGACAGCTCAAGCTCTACATCAGGCCAACGCATATTAAAAAGGTCCACTAAGGCATTGCGTATTCCGTGACTAAGGGGGGCATGGAAACTATCAGCAAAGACTTTTGCATCGGGTTCCTTTAGCCCTATTTCATGAAACCAACTCAGTGCGCGCAGGAAGTGCGTCTCTGGCTTTTTCCCATGTATAAATGGAGCAATGCCACCCGATGTCGCTCTCAGACGGGCTTCCAACCGAGGATATCCAGGCAGTAAGTTTTCAGAAGACCAGCCAGAGATTGCTACAATACCGCCGGGTTTCACCACCCTTGCCAGCTCTTTCAATAAAGGCAGCGGTTCCCAAGGGCCATATCCAATGCAGTCGGCACTCCATGCCCAATCGAAGGTATTCTTGTCGAAGGGAATATTGGCTACAT
>JASJGP010000422.1:0-4915 GCA_033791485.1 Desulfobacterales bacterium
CCTGGCTGCTGATCAAGGATTCCGAGGGACTTTCAGTGCTGACGGCCTGGGCCGCCGGAAAATTCTCCGGAGATGATGTGGGTATGTTCGTGAAAAAAAGCGGGATTATGGATAAAATCAAACACCAGGAACTGATTATTCCCGGTTATGCCGCCTCAATTGCCGGCGATGTCGAAGAAGAACTGCCCGGCTGGAAGATCACCGTGGGACCGCGGGAAGCCGCACATCTGCCCGGTTTTCTGAGGGCCAAATAATTATAAATTACCATTCAAACTCAAGGGAGGTTGTATGTTACTTATCGGTGAAAGTTTAAACGTAATATCGACAAAGATCGGCAGAGCTTATAAGGAGCGTGATCCTAAGCCGATCCAGGAGGAGGCCCTTTTTCAGAAAGAAAAAGGTATGGATTTTATCGACATCAACCTCGGTCCTGCTAAAAAAGATGGTCATGAGCTTATGCCCTGGGTTGTGCAGACAGTTCAGGAAGTTGTTGATGATATCCCGCTGGCATTAGATACATCCAATATCGGTGCCATTGAGGCTGCGCTCAAAGTTTGCAAGGAAGTACCTGGTAAACCGCACATTGTCAACTCCATTATGTGCAGACCTGAGCGGTATGAAAAGATGGTTCCTTTAGCCGCTGAATATAATGCTGATTTCATTGCCCTGCTGTGGGGTCCTGAAGGGTTGCCTCGAGATGAAAATGAGCGGGCGGCTCTTGCTGTTGAGCTTTTGTATTTTGCCAATGAAGCCGGCATTCCTAACGAAAAGATCTGGGTGGACGGAATCGTTACTCCTGTGAATATTCAACAGCCACAAAGCATCAGCCTGATGGAATTTCAGGGAATGATCCAGGATATTGCCCCGGGTGCAAAGAGTACTTGCGGTCTGTCGAACATTTCCAACGGTCCTCCGGATAACCTGCGGCCCATACTCAACCAGACATTTATGGTTATGCTCCAGAAATATGGCATGCATTCAGTGATAGCCGATCCTCTTGATGATCAATTAATAGATATTGCAAAAGGAAACCGTCAGGATATCGTGGATCTGATTTACGGTATCATAGACGGCAATGAACCTGACATGGCCGGTCTTTCAAAGGAAATGCAGGATTACGCAAAGACAGTCAATGTAATCCTGGGCAAGTCTTTGTATTCCGATTCGTGGCTTGAAATTTAATTGTATTGAGAGATTAATCTTTTGAAGCTTGCTTCGTAAAAATGGGGAATATCCTTTTAGGATATACCTCAACAGTTCTGCTGATTACTAAAAAAGCCTTAACCTAAAAGTTGAGGCTTTTTTTTGTCATTTTATGCTAAATAAAGAAGAAAAAAAAATAATGGGGCTGACCATAGGGTCTCACAGCCTGGTCCATTTGTTTGAAGGAGTATTGCCCCCGCTGATTCCCCTGATGATAACCCAGTTTAACACAGACTACTTTCATCTCGGTCTGGTTGTGACGGTATTTTCATATGCCTTCGGGTTGGGTTCTCTTCCTGCCGGTATTATAGCCGATAGACTGGGGCCGCGTCGCTTGATATCGATGTATCTTTTTGGCGCGGGTTTATTCGCTATCCTGGTTTGGCCCATCCAAACGCTATGGACTTACGGAATCATTATGGGATTCATCGGCCTGTGCTGCAGCACTTACCATCCTGCAGCAAACACGCTGATTTCCCTGACTATGACTAATAAAGGCAGTTCCTTTGGTGTTCATGGCATTGCCGGCAGTCTGGGGGTTGCCAGTGTGCCGCTGTTATCTGCCTGGATCGGTTCGATTTTCGGATGGCGTACACCCCATGTTCTTTACGGGATAATGGGAATATTTTTGGGCGTTTATTCTCTAAGTGTTGCCGAGCATCATGCCAAACCAATTGGCGAATCGGACAAAAAGACTCAATTTGTAGGACTCGATAGAAAGGCTCTTTTTACAATCTGTATTTTTTTCCTGTCGGCAACAGCGCTGGGGATGACCTATAAGGGGATAATGACCTTTTTACCCACCTACATGGGAACTCGGGTGGAATTATCTTTCATGAACCTTAACAGCGTAACTCTTGGCGGCACAATAGCGACTCTGGCACTGGTATCCGGTGCGTTAGGCCAGTACTTTGCCGGTCGCCTTGTGGACAGGCATAGTGCTGAAAAACTCTATCTTGGAGCTGTCATTATTGCTATGGTCTGTGTATTTATTATGGCAGTCAGTACCAATGCATTGCTGGTGGTCATTACTGTTATTTATGCTTTCTTCTATTTTTCGACACAGCCTATCCAGAATTTACTGGTTTCCCGTTACCTGCCTCCACACAGGCAGGGATTAGGGTACGGTATCCTTTTTTTTCTTACCTTTGGTGTCGGGTCCACTGCTGCTGCCGTATCCGGATATATTGCCGATCGATTGGATCTTGAGGCGGTATTCATATTTATGGGTGTATGCTTTATGATGTCAGCAGCCATGGTTATGCTTCTTGTGCTGAGGGCCGGCGATCGCCGGTAATTAAAGACAAAACCCACAGTTTTTGCTTAGACGCTAATCAGCCAAAGGAGATTTACAACATGAGCAGGGAAGAATTGTTGTGAATTAAAAACCATTTCGAGTTCGGCGAAAAAAATAAACCCATGAGGTCAGCATTGTAATAATAAAAAAGAAAATCAGCATAAATACTTCCGGTAGAACAGTTGTTATATTACCCCCACGGACAAAGATATCTAAAAATGCATCAAGACCCCATGCAAGAGGGGAAAGAACGCTGATTTCCTGCATTATTATCGGCATTGCATACACAGGGACCATGATCCCCCCTAAAGCCGCGGCAATAACAATAGATATAGGACCGAACATTGATGCTTGCTCATAGGTCCTGGCCACCGTTCCGAGTAAAATTCCATAACCCGCTGCAGCCAGTATGGCACTTATAGCAATGATAATGACTGCAATGGGATCAGAACCCATTTCTAGCATGGGGGATCCTAACAGGGGAAGGAGGAATTTTCCGATGAGCAGAATAAGCCCGAACTGGATCAGGCAGACAAAAACATATGCAATGACCTTACCGGTAATAAGGGTTATGTATGAAACCGGCATGGTCAGGAGTCGTAATAATGTCTGGTCGTGTCTTTCTTTTATTAATCCTCCTGCCATTGGAACGACGATGAAAAATATACCGAACAGTGCCCATGCAGGCACGTTTTGCTGTACAGAGGTAGGTGTTTTTTCAAAAGCATCGCGGGAAGCTTTGTTTTCCTTTACTTTAAGCAGAGGATCGCTTTTAAAGTCGAGTTGTATTCCGGGGATATCTTTAATAAGATTGTCGGGGACAAAAGAGCCCATCTCTTTTTTGATAGTCTTATTAATATGTTCAGGTAAAAGCTCGGACAGGACTTTCATCTTTTCATCTATTTCTATACCGACGATTACCAGCTTGAGAGAATTTAAAATAGCAGATCGAAAGCCCCCCAGCACGGTGGGATCGAAATAAACGGCGATGTCGTGCCTTTGTATTTCTTTTCCGGCCGGTGTGTCATCCACGGAAAGCGACTTCATTACAACCTGCCGGGCCTTTGCCTTAACCGATTTTGTAATACCTTTAGGAATGATGATGCAAAGCTGAAAATCACCATCTATAACTGCTTCTACAGCTTCTTTTTCTTCAACCTTTTTTCCATTTAGCTTTTTTACGATTTCAACCAGGCCGGATTCAAGCAGCCTCTTTTCAACCGTTTGCCCAATGGACTGCTGTTCCTTATCTACAAGCAGGATCCGGGTGCTTTTTTCCCCCATTGTTTTCATGACATTTTCCTGGACCAGGGTAATTACAAGCACAAGAAGAGCGGGCATAAGAAAGAGCACAAGCATACCGGCTCTATCTCGCAATACCAGCAAAAGTTCCTTTATAATTGTCGCACCTGTTTTATACATGATTTTTAATCTCTCAGGCGTTTTCCGGTGAGAGCAAGAAACAGATCTTTCAAACCGGTATGTCCCGGGGGCCTGTTAATTAATTGTTGCGGAGACCCTTCAGTAATAATATGTCCTTCATCAATAATGGCGACAGAGGTGCAAAGCTGTTCAGCTTCGCTCATATAGTGGGTTGTGTATATCATGGTTGTCCCGGTTTCTTTAAGCATGGAGAGTTTTTCCAGGATCATATTCCGCGACTGTGCGTCGATTCCGACAGTCGGTTCGTCAAGGAAAAGGATTCGAGGTTTGTGCAAAATACCTGCCGCCAGGTTGGCACGACGTTTCATACCACCGGAAAATTTAAATATGAGCTGGTCAGCCTTTTTCTCCAGTCCAACCATTTCAAGGCATTCGGCAATTCGGTCTTTCAGTACTTGGCCTTTAAGCCCGCAGATTCGGCCAAAATAGCGCAGGTTTTCTCTCACCGTTAAATTTGCATAAAGAGCGATGTCCTGAGGTACGAGGCCTATTAATTTCTTGATTCGATTTGGTTGCTTTACGGCATCAATACCACAAATTATAACACTTCCGCTGGTTGGCCGTAAAAGAGTACTCATTATGGATATTGCCGTGGTTTTTCCGGCACCGTTTGGCCCTAAAAGACCAAAAATCTCTCCGTGATTAACGGAAATATCCAAACCTGAAAGAGCCGGGTCGGATGAACCTTTGTATATTTTAATCAGGTCCTTTACAATGAGAGCTTTTTCTTTGATGCTTTCGTCGTATTTTTCTTCTGTTTCAGTTATCGGCATTTTTAATGATTCAGGCTGACCCATCCGTAGCTGCCTCCTGCACCAAGTTTTAAACAGCAGATACGTCTTGAGGCAAGATCTTCATTGTGCCGGATTGCATTCAACCGGCCCGAATGATAAATGGGGGAGTCTCCGGATTTAAAGACAGTTTGTAATTTATTGCTCAGGGCGGCGATGGCAATATCAAAACCAGTACCCA
>JASJGP010000423.1:0-4395 GCA_033791485.1 Desulfobacterales bacterium
TGGATATCACGTGATTTGGCATTTTATCTGATATGCAACGATTAAAAATTTTGATCTGAAAATAAGTATCAATGTTTCGAACATGTGTAAACAATAATTAAATTCATCAAGACTCTATTTAGATATATTGAAAATAGTAGATTCTGGAAAATTACGCCAAAATAATCTTAGTATATTATATACAGGAATATGCAAGAATGGCTTGTGATACTCTTCCTGGTTCATATATTGTAATCTGATTGTTCAAGACTTAATCCTTTCCCAACACAAGATATTGAATCAGATTTTCTACGAAAAATTATGCAAATAATCTCTTGACCCACCCATAAGCAGTTTGTATACTCTTGATAATCATACGTACATCCTGATTTGATATTACAATCGCTTTAAATTGTACTCTCGCCCTATTCAACATTTTCTTATTTGTTAAGTTCTGTATCCGTCAACCAAAACCATGAGGTGATTAAATGACCACAGAACAAAAAGCTATAAGAAAGCTTCGAGCCCTCCTTAGTGCAGATGTCAAAGTCTACAATCTTCTCATGGCAAATGATGAGGCTTCTATATTTAAATAAAAAAAGGAGTTCAGCTATGACAAAAAAACGGATTTTCGGAGTGTTTATCATCAGTATATTTTTCTTCAAGTCACTCATATATGGCATTGGTTGGTGCGGCCCTGCCCTGCCGGATGCAGCCCCTGTGTCCGATGAGATCAGATATCTGGAGTCCATGCAGCGGGAGCTTCCGGATCATTATGTCGAGGCCATACAGCGTGTCTTAAATACCAGCCTTGATCCTTATGTAAGGGAAAGGGGAATCCTTGCTTTAACTGATATTGCGCTGAACAGAAACGAACCGGAAAACATTATAGGTTATCTAACAGAGCTGGCAATGGATGAGGAAAATGAAAATGTAAGAACAGCTGCTTATGCCAGTATCCATTTGATCCGAAATGTTCACCCCCGGGCGAAACAAGGATCGTTGGAACTGTCTGTTTCCGGAGAGTTAACAAAGGGGAATACGGTTACACTGATTGCCAGAATTTCCTCCACGGTCTTTACCGAAGAAGAAGCCGTCGTAGGCATTACCTCCCTGCACGAGAACATTGAGTTGTTATCTGATAAGGCGGTTCAAAAAAGATATTTAAAAAGGGCAGGCTTGCCCTATGAATTAGAGTTTAAACTGGGGTTGAAGGAGACCGGCAGCTATTTTATTCCGGTCTCTTTTCTTTTGAGTTTCGACAAAGTCGATTACGAACAGATTCAAAAAAGAATATACATCGAAGTCAGCGATGGGGTTGATGACTGTCTGGATGATGAAAACCCAGACCATGCAGATGGTGATGTCGACAGTGATGTCGATGGATCTGATCTGTCTGAATTTACCGCTGGCTTAGGAAGCCCGGATCAGGAATGCTATGATGTTGAATGGTTTGCCGGTCTTTTCGGGATGATCAGTTCAGATGGCGAAACAGAACCGGATATGAGTGAATATGAAGCCGCCCGCTTTATGGCGGTGAAACAGGGAATGATGTCATTGATCTGCCCGCCGGGGTGCGAATGTCTCACCGGTCCGGATGCAGATGCAAAATTTGGTGTCGGCAGATTTAATGCCTGCTCAGATAAGATCTGCGGGTATGGATGGGTGGGAGACCTTTACATGGCAAAATACTGTTACAGCGAAATCCCCATTGATGAATGCATTGATACCGACGGCGGCAAAACCTACGATGTCAAAGGCAGTGCCCCGGGTTGTGAGGACCGGTGTTCTGAATTTTCACATCCGCCCACGGTGGTGAAAGAATGTTATACCGATGTGGTCGACGGCAAATGTCAGGTGAATATTGCGTATCACGATTGCGACTCGGTGTGTGAAGACGGCAGATGTCTTCCGCCCACATGCGATGACTGGATTCAGAACCAAGAGGAGGACGGCATCGACTGCAGTAACCCGACCCCTGGCACCCCCGGCCTCTGCGATGAACCTTGCAACTGTCCGGCTGGATATAAATGTGCAACAGGCATGGAGGCTGAAAATCATTTTGGTCCCAACAGTTTTATAGCCTACTCGAGAAATCCATGCGGTGAGGAATGGGTTGGTGATTTTCCGGTTTTTAAATACTGTTACAAAAAAATAGAAAGTTCCGACTGCTACGATACGGACGGCGGTGCAGATATTTATGAAAAAGGCAGTGCGCCGGGATGTGTGGATACCTGTACTTCCGACCAGACCCTTCAGGAATGCCTTGCATTCCCAACCATTGACGGATGCGATGTGTATTCGTCCCCCTGGGAGTGTGAAGGAAGCTGCCAAGACGGGGCGTGCATGATGCCGTCATGCGACGACGGGATTCAAAACCAGGATGAAGTCTCCGTGGACTGCAGTTTAAAATCCATTTATGCGGATTGTGACTCCTGCTGTAGTAACGGTATACAGGATTATGACGAAGAAGGTGTTGACTGCGGGGGATCACAATGTATGCCCTGTGGGTATATCGAAGTTAGAGGAAGGCTCTTTTATGAGGACTCAGACAGTGATACAGGTCTTTTCAAACCGGTCCGGCACGGAAACATACTTGTAAGATTCTGTGACAGCCACCCCTGTACGTCGCCGACACACCAGGCCGAATGGCCCACTGACAGTCTGGGCAATTTTATTTTCTGGGTCCCGAAAATGAATTTTAAATCAGCGTTTGTCAGGCTGGGGCATATTGATGATTACGATCCATACTGGTTTAATTATGCCGCAAGAATTGCCAAAGATCTGGATGACTGCCATGAGCTGGTCTGGTGGCATAGTAGTTCTCGGGAGATCCCGCCGTCAAGGATCGTCAATTTTGGAGATCTTAAGGTCGGCAGGAATACCAATATAGATTTTCAAGGTTACTGGGAGGAAGAAACCGATGCAGTCAACTGCGGAGGGGGTAGTGACGAGAGCGGCACTTTTACCGGTGGTTCGGAATATTTCAACATAGCCGATGCCATTTTATATGCCAGGCAGTACGCAGAAGGAAAAAGAAGTGACAATGACAACATCGGATATGTCGATGTCCAGTGGCCCGATGTGGCGGGTTCCAAGTATAATCCAATGTATGAAGAAATTTACCTGGAAGCCGCAGACGGTTTCAGTGACTACGCCATCATTCATGAATACGGTCATTACCTCCAAGATGCCATCGGCACCAATGATGATTACTGGGGCGATTCAGGCCATAATTTCTGCACGGCGGATAAAAACGAAGAGTTTGCCTGGAGTGAAGGGTTTGCAGAATATTTCGGTACAATCGTTCCATCGACCTATGCGGCATTGTCAATTTCGAATTCTTACATTGACAGGTCGGAGAGCCCTTATTGCTTTGAAGATCTCAGCGAGGAATCCTGCTGTGACACCGCAGCGGGAAATGAGAGCGAAGCAACTGTTTGTGGCGTATTGTGGGATATTGCGGATACCAATACAGATGAAAATTTCGATCAAATCAACGGGAGGGAAACGCTGATATTCAACATATTTGATTTGGAAATGGACAATGGAGACAGCATTGGCGCGGATGCACCGAATCTTCGTGAATTTGTTGAACAGGGTATTAATTGTCGGTTAAGCGGTGGGGAAAAAACTGCCGTCTGGAACATAATGGATCATTATAATGTAAATTACAGCACAGGATGTGACAACTAATGATTGAAGTGGACGGGAACGCCGTTCCCGGTGATCAGACCCATGAGATGAGACTTTTTTGTGAATTGCCAAGTGCGAACCCGCATGATAGGAGTTGTGGTAGCCGGGGGAGAAACACCCCCGGTTACCCGATTATGCGGCCATTATTTTTCGAAATACATTTCAAACAGATCTGAAGTTTCTTCTTTTTCCAGCAGATAAGAATCATCTTCGGGTAGATACCGGCTATCTTGGGTGGCTCCCCTGCAAACTTTTTTACTGATGCCATCGAATCTCATATGGTAACCAATAAAAATGCGCTGCATCCTCCTCGATTCGTCAGAGAAAATATAGCTTTTTCAAACCTTCTATGGAATCATGATCGGTGGATGCTCTTTCTTTCATAAATTCAGCATACTCATGACTTTCGATATTTTTGTCCTTCCGTACCAAAGTTTTTTTGAAAAAATGTTACTTTCTATCTGTATAACACTCAGATTGAAGTGATAAACAGAAACTGTATAATTTCATTTTCATAATTCAAATATATGGGAAACTGCATGACCAAACCAATCAAAATTCCATTACGTTTTATTGGAGAAACCGGAAAATGAAAATTCAACAATTTTTGCATTAGCATTTCTAAATTTTTGAATAAAAAAATGTTTTTATTTCCACCGATATCTTTGGCATTTCACCCTGTGAACTATTTATGCGTGCTCTCATTTACCCAAACTCCCC
>JASJGP010000424.1:0-6023 GCA_033791485.1 Desulfobacterales bacterium
AAAACGAGATTATGATGGTTCCTGATCGAAACCTGGCGATGTATACTGCCTCAAACACAAAAAAGAAAATACATCTTTGGGAGGGTTACTGTCCTGTTCATGAGGGGCTGACAGCCAGAGCCTGTATAAAGGCTAAAGATAGGTATCCGGATGCCGTTTTTATGGCACATCCTGAATGCAGGCCGGAAGTGCTTGAACTGGCGGATGTTACCGCAAGTACTTCGGGAATGATACGTTATGCCGGTGAATCTGAAAAGCAATCATTTATTGTCGGGACCGAGGTGGGTCTGATTTATGCCTTGCAAAAGGCAAACCCGGGCAAGAAATTCTACCCCGCCTCAGTCGGTATGGAATGCATAGATATGAAGAGGATTACGATTGAGGATGTTGCGAGAAGTCTCGAATTTATGGAAGGAGAAGTAAAGGTGCCTGAAAATATCCGGCAACCGGCGTTAAAGGCTGTGCAGCGAATGATTGATATGTCCCAATAAAAACCACAACAAAGGCTATGAGGCTGGGAAGGTGTGAAGCTTAGAAGCTTGCCAGCCTTACTACATGTTATTTACTATTTCTTCCGGAATATCCGCATTAGTATAAACTTTTTGCACATCTTCACAGTCATCTAAGGCTTCCATTAGCTTAACCATCTGCAGGGCTTGTTTCCCCTCAAGATTTGTAGTTGACTGGGGGAGCATTGTAATTTCTGCATCGATATATACAATAGCGGCCTTATCTATTGCCGTTTTTACTGATTCAAAATCGTCCGGTTCGGTGATGATTTCAAAAGAGCCGTTATCCTCACGAACATCCTCCGCACCGGCTTCGATGGAGGTTTCCATTAAGGAATCTTCATCAACCACTTTTTTTTCTATAGCTATATAGCCTTTCTTGTCGAACATCCAGGCAACACATCCGTTTTCACCCAGATTTCCACCATTTTTACTGAAAATATGGCGAATATCAGCCACAGCCCTGTTTTTGTTATCTGTCACAGATTCAATAAAAACAGCAGCCCCGCCAGGACCGTAACCTTCATAAGTGCTTTCTTCGTAATTAACACCTTCTAGTTCGCCGGTTCCCTTCTTTATAGCCCTTTCAATATTATCTTTGGGCATGTTTTCGCTTTTTGCTGCTGCTATTGCTGTCCTCATTCTGGGATTAGCATCCGGATCTCCGCCACCCATGCGTGCTGCGACAGTGATTTCTTTAATTAGTTTTGTGAAAATTTTTCCCCGTTTGGCATCGGTTGCGCCTTTTTTATGTTTGATGGATGACCATTTGCTATGACCTGACATATTTACCTCCTGATTATAAAGCCGCCTTTTCGGAGTCTACGTTTACCTGCGTGAACCCTTTGCGATAATATAAATCTCTTTGCTTGCTTTGCGACTGCTTTTTGGTTTGAAGATATTGCACGTAGCAAAACAGCTTTTTACAGAATCTGAAAATTGCTTAAAATCTTCCCCCTGAAATATTTTGCAGGCAAAAGACCCATCGGGCAGCAGTACGTTTTGAGCAATTTCAAGAGCTGCCTGGCAAAGATTAAACGATCTTGCTGAATCAACGTTTTTAATGCCGGTGGTCGAAGGCGCCATATCACTGATAACCACATTAAATTCATTGCCTATGGATTCGGAAAATGAATCAAAAGAGAAGATATCACCTGTATAGCTTGTGACATGGGGCGGAATATTTATTGTTACAGGTTTAAGATCTATGCCTGCAACATGCCCTTTGTTTCCTGTCAGTTTTGCCGCATAAAGCAGCCAGGAACCGGGAGAGCAGCCCAGATCAAGAATTCTGTCGCCTTTGTTGATCAGGTTATACTTTTGTTGCATTTCCTGGAGCTTGTAAACAGATCTGGCTGGAAATCGTTCTTTTTTTGCCCTGTTTGAATAGTGATCGTTCCACTTATTATGCTTTTTGGCTGAGCGATTCATATACCCATGTTTTTGTTAAGTCAAGCGGCTTAAGCCCCGGATCAGTTCCAAAGGTAACAATGCTTAAGCCCGAACGCAAATTTAAAACAAAGTCTCTATTGCATCTGACACTGTTTTTATTCCTGTAATCTCGATATCTTTTATACTCGACATGCGTTTAACGTTGCTTTCCGGGACAAGACATCTTGTAAAACCCATTTTTTTCGCTTCACCCACCCTTATTTCAACATGGCCTATTGCCCTGACTTCACCTGTAAGCCCGACTTCGCCCAGGACTAAGGTGGCTTCCGGAATAGGTTTATCTAAAAAACTTGATGCCACTGCAGAAACAATTCCAAGATCAACGGCAGGCTCATCGATTTTTACACCACCGGCGACGTTCATAAAGATATCATGTCCCATAAGATGCATACCTAACTTTTTTTCCATAACTGCGGTAAGTAGCGCAACCCGGTTTTGATCCAGCCCCAGTATGGTCCTGCGCGGTGTTCCAAAACTGGTACTGCTGGCGAGGGCCTGGATCTCAACAAGTATAGGCCGTGATCCTTCCATGCTGGCAGTGACCACCGATCCCGCTGCATTTTCCGGTCGTTCTGAGAGGAACAGAGCTGAAGGGTTGGCAACTTCATCCAGACCCCGTTCTTTCATCTCAAACACACCGATTTCATTGGTAGAGCCGAACCTGTTCTTTACCGCCCTGAGAATCCTGAAAACATGGTTTCGGTCGCCTTCAAAATATAAAACAGTATCAACCATATGTTCCAGAAGTTTCGGCCCGGCTATGGCTCCGTCTTTTGTGACGTGACCGACAAGAAAAGTTGGAATACCAGACTTTTTTGCCATGAGCATGAGCTGAACCGTTGATTCCCTGACCTGACTTACGCTTCCGGGAGCAGACGTCAGATCCGTACTGTACATGGTCTGAATTGAATCTATCACAAGGACATGCGGGCGTGTGTTTTTAACCATTGTAAGGATCGAATCGAGATCGACTTCTGATACTACCAGTATATCTTCAGATACAGTTGAAAGCCTTTTGCTTCTCAGGCGGATCTGTCTTATCGATTCTTCGCCTGAAACATAAAGCACTTTGCGCCCGGTTTTTGCAAGGCCATAAAGTGCCTGTAGCATAAGGGTGGATTTGCCTATGCCGGGATCGCCACCGATTAGGACAAGAGTTCCCGCAACAAGTCCGCCACCCAGTGCACGGTCAAATTCCCTGATGCCGGTAAGCAATCTTTTTTCATTTTTAAGATCAATGGAGTTGATAGGGACGGGTTCTAAAGATGATGTGATTAAACTGTGCTTTAAGACTTTAGCCTGTTTAAGGACTTGCCTTTCTTCCACCAGGGTGTCCCATGCACCGCAGTCAGGGCATTTCCCCATCCATTTATGGGCCTGATAGCCGCAGGACTGGCAGCAAAATATTGTTTTTGCGGTTTTTTTCATGATTTTAAATTGCTTAAAAGTATGCTACTATACCCAAATTGAGAGAAAAACGTTCAAATGTCCGTCGTAATCTAAGGAATATTTTATTAATTGATAGCATGTAAACGCAATATTATCAAGGCTAAGAATTAAACCTATAAGACTTTAAATTAATGATCGATTATCATATCCATACACAGCTTTGTAACCATGCCAGAGGAGTGATGAGCGCATATGTTAAGCGTGCGATTGAGAAAGGTTTAAAAGAAATATGTTTTTTGGATCACCTGACGATTTCTGAGCCTGGAAACAGGCTTTCAATGACACCGGGCGAGGTTCCTTTCTATTTTCAGGCAGTACAATATCTGAAAAAGAGTTTTAACGGTATTATCAGCGTAAAAACGGGCCTTGAGGTCGATTTTAGCCCGGAAAATACTGATCTTGTTGAAGAGATCATAGAAACTTTTTCATTTGATGTGATAGGCAGTTCCCTTCATTTTCCGGGGAATATCGATATTGTGAACAGCAACTCTGAGTGGAAGCGGGGAGGGTTTGATACAGATTATGTGTACGAGCTTTATTTTGCCCAACTTAAAAAAATGCTCGAATATGACTATTTCGACTTGATATGCCATATTGATCTGCCGAAAAAATTTGGGAGAAAGCCGTCAAGAACTTTTGACAAAGAATTTGACGAAATCATAACCATTATCAAAGCAAAAGATCTTACCGTAGAGCTTAATACCAGCGGGTATAACCACCCGGTGTCTGAAGCTTACCCGGCTTTCGGCATTATAAAAAAATGCCATAAAGCAGGAGTGAGCATGACGCTCGGTTCAGATGCACATCATCCTGACGACGTCGGCCGGCACTTTGACAGGGCGTTTCCTTTGCTCCGATCAGCCGGATACAGACACCTGGCCACATTTACAGATCGGCATCGCATTGATATTCCCATAGAAAAAAATGAGCCGAAAACCGAAATCAAATAAAAGGGCCTATTTTAACTTTTTCCAAATAGAACACGGATGAACACGGATTTCACAGATGTTTTTTATGCGTTGCTAAAAAGAAAACCAATATTATAATGCTCTGCGTGTATCTATGCAAATCTGTGTAAATTATTACAAAAAAGGATAGAATACATATGCCGCGAACAAGAAAAAATAGAAACCATATTTTAATCGTAGCTTTTTTAATATTAATCGTGATGATCTTTGCGCCTGCTTGTGCATTTGCAACGACAGCACATAACAATTACTTTGAGTCCCTTCAAGATAAGTTGATAACCGACGGTTTTGATGAATATGAGATAAAAGCGCTTTACATCAGGCCGGAGGTTTCTTTTGAAACCAAGGGTGTTTCCCTGTTTTTTATGCATAGTGAAGCCAGGCTGGATTACGATCAATATACGGTTAAACAGCAAATAAAAAAAGCTCGAAGGTACATGAAAAAATATAATATGGAGCTTTCACAAGCTCAGAAAATATATGGAGTTGATAAAGAGGTAATCACAGCTATAATCCTTATAGAAACCCAGTGTGGAACCCTGCTCGGGAATAGATCTGTTCTTAACACACTTTCTACACTGGCTTCTCTTTTCGATTTGCAGGCCCGGGGAATGTTGTGGAAAGAGATATCCGATATACCTGAGCTCAGTCAGGATGAGTATGAAAAAAAGGCGGAAAGAAAATCTAAATGGGCTTACAGGGAACTAAAGGCCTTTCTTGAACATACAACAATTGAAAGAGTCGATCCTGTGGAAATAAAAGGTTCATATGCAGGGGCAATGGGTATTTCTCAATTTATGCCAAGCAATATACCAACACTTGCAAAAGACGGTAACAATGATGGCAGTATAGACCTTTTTAACCATGCGGACGCTATAGCAAGTATTGCTTTTTTTTTAAAGCATCATGGGTGGAAACCGGGAATAAGCAAAAAAAAGGCCCAAAAAGTCGTCCATCATTACAACCACAGTGATAAATATGTTTACGCGGTTTTGAAAATAGCTAAACTCCTGAAAGGCTGAAAATGACATTAAAAACTTTAACTATATTCTTAGGTTTATGTGTGCCATTTTTCTTGCTGAGCATCTGGGCAATTGTTGATGCTGCCCAGAAAGATTTCGGTACAACCGGAAAAAAAGCCCTCTGGTGGCTGATCGCTTCAATACCCTTTGTAGGATTTATCCCATATTTTCTTTTTGGATACAGAAAGGGGAAGAAACCAAATATTGATTGACATTAAAACCTGTTTTCTATATTCATGGCTCAAAACCAAGGTCCCATCGTCTAGTGGTTAGGACGCTGGCCTCTCACGCCAGTAACCCGGGTTCGAATCCCGGTGGGATCACCACCAATGTTCATAAGGGTTACGAGAAATCGTAAGTTCTTTTTTCTTGCTTGAATTTCAGCATCCCTGCCATGAAAGTGAACGATGCGGTATCATGCAACCGCAAAACATGTCAAACAGAGCCACCTCTAACATTGTTCGCGTAACGTTTCGTTTTTACACGGTTAAATTTGTACCCAGCCCATTTATTTAGAAATAACAAACAATTAGCTTGCTTTCTTTCTAAATAAGATTATTATATATTTAATCAATGAAGTTCTGTTTAATCTGCGGGACGGTTTCTTTCTGAAGGAAAAATCC
>JASJGP010000425.1:0-5622 GCA_033791485.1 Desulfobacterales bacterium
CCACCGGTGGTGGTAGAGTGACGGAGCTCGTTATCAGACCCTTGTTCTCACTTTTTTTCCCTGAATTAACCCAGATATTACAGCCCCTGTCAGGTGAGTATGCCGGTTACAGGGAAATATTTGAAAAAATACCCTTTCCCATCGGATACGGTGTTGAAACCAGCATGATCCTTGATATTTGTGAAAAATGGGGGCTTGATGTGATTGCACAGGTGGATCTGGAAAGACGGGTTCACAGAAACCAGGACACCAGAGCTTTGGGCAAAATGGCGTTTGTTATTCTTAGAACGTTTTTTAACCGCATAGAAAAACTCGAACTAATCGATTTGAAAAAAGATGTTTTTTCCGAAATGATTCAATACAATCTGGTTAAAAACAAAATTAAACCCGACAAACTGGAAATCGAAGGTTTTGAAAGACCTCCAATGGAAACCATCCCTGAATATCGTGAAAAATTTAATTTAAACTAAAATGCTAAAACAAAAATTAATCGATAAATATAACCGGCATCTTAACTATCTTCGTATATCCATTACGGACCGCTGTAATCTTAATTGTATGTATTGTATGCCTCCTGGTTTTATTCCAAGACTCCCCCACGACGAAATATTACGCTATGAAGAAATTATAAGAATTATTAAGGTAGGAATTAGCCTCGGAATCTCCAAAGTCAGAATAACGGGAGGCGAACCTCTTGTCAGAAAAGGCGTTTATGACTTTCTTGAACAATTGGCCCATATGGATGGACTTCGCGATATCGCTCTGACAACCAACGGTGTTTCTCTCAAAGATAATATTGAGAAAATCAAAGCCGCAGGAATAAAACGGATGAATATCAGTCTCGATACATTAAGCCGAAGCAAATATAAGGAAATCACCGGGCACGACAGATTCGATAAGGTCTGGGAAGGAATACAGCTTGCCCATAAAACTGGTTTTGATCCGATTAAACTGAATATGGTGGCCTTAAGCGGGGTGAATGATGATGAACTTGCAGATTTTGCAAGGCTGTCATTTTCATATCCCTTTCATATCCGATTTATCGAATATATGCCCATAGGAAAATCCCGCATGAAATACGGCCCGTTGTTACTTGTACCTGAAATAAAAAAACGTATAAGTACAATCGGGAAACTTGTTCCTGTTAAAAACAGTATAAATGACGGACCTGCTGAACGTTACAAATTTGAAGGGGCAAAGGGAGAAATAGGATTTATCGGTGCCTTGAGCCATCACTTCTGCAACAGGTGCAACAGGCTCAGATTAACTGCAAGTGGACAACTCAGGCCCTGCCTTTTATCAGACCTTCACGAAGATTTAAAGAGCCCCTTAAGAAAGGGATGTTCTGATGAAGAACTGGCCGAGATTTTCCTGGCGGCTGTACGCCACAAACCTTCCGATCACAACCTTTCGATCAACAACCCCGCAGGGGTTTTAAGCCAGATGTCTTCAATTGGAGGCTAAAACCAAAAAAAAAGGCCTGGACCGTATCAGTGGGAGGCTACATTTACTCACACAAAACAATAGTATACGGCCCAGGCTAATATGTTAACCGGAATTACCGGGAAAAAGCAACTGGGGTTCAAGTTAATAATTGCAGCAATTAGCACCCTGAAAACAACTAATCAACACTTTTTTTTATAAAAAGCAACTTTTTTTCAGTACCTTATTTTTCCTTAGAAAACCTGGTCCTTCGGGCAAGGATCCTTTACTTATCCTCGATAAATTTTGGGGGAAAAATAAATTTTTCCGGCATCTTCAATTCAGGCATGATCATAAGAGTTGAAGTTCCATGGGCGATTATCCTGTCATCTTCGGTATTAATCTGAGCCTCTGCATAGCACAACTTTCCTCCAACCTTAATTTGCCGTCCTCTGGCAATTAACTTACCGGAAATCGCAGGCGCAAGGTAATTAAGTTTCAGGTCAACGGATGTCAGCCAGGCATTATGATTTTCAATCCCATAATAAACTGCCCAGAAGGCAACCGTATCAATCAGCGATGCTAAAACGCCTCCGTGGACAGCTCCTAAAAGCTGCTTATGCTTTTTTTCCGTATCAATTTCAATCACCGCAGATCCGATGCCTATATCTACAAGCTTCATAGAAAGCAGTGAAGGGTACGGAGATATATTTACCAGGTCACAAATTGATTTGGTATGTTCTGGATTCGGTTTTTTCATGTAATAAGCCTTAGTATCATTTTTGTAAATATATTAACTTAACATCAATTTTTTGCGCGAGCCCTAAGACCGTAATGTAGCCGTCAGCCTCAGTGGGTGCATCAAAAGCTCCAGTGCTGAAACAATACTTGTGCAAACCACATCCGCTGAAACCAGTGTTGCCAGGGCAACGCCTTCTTTAAGAACAACAGCGATACCAAGGGCTGATTCTTTCAGCATTAACCTGTCGTTACGGCCGTTTCCGATACAAACTGTGTTTTCGCATCCAAGGCCTTTTATATAATCCAGTTTACCCACATCCTGATTGTCAGTCGGAAGGATTGACAAGCCGCATGGAACCCCTTCAAGCTGAGAGGCGGCCTTGCCGAATGTATCAGCAGTCAGGACATGAATTTGTAAATCATCCGCCAGTTTTTCCAGGCATTCCTTAACACCTTCTATCAGTATGCCATCACAGGCAAGGGTGCCGTTGTGGTCAAGCACAAGGTGTTTAAGCTGCAAAGTCTTGTAGCCTGGAATTTCAATTTCTATCATGCCTCTTCCTTTCCAATGTGAAATGGCTTGCCTATCACCTCTCCCAGTCGCTGGTATTGTTCAGTACCGGTTGAATAGACCAGGGGATCTATCTTTGAGGCATCTGCATTTCCATCGGTTAAGCAATTGTCATTTATATGGGTTTCAATGATTTCACCAACAATCAGCGTATGACTCCCGAGGTGAATGGAATGAATCACTTTGCATTCAAGATTTACCGGGCATTCTTCAATAAGTGGGACATCCTTTAGAACTCCGTAATAAACTTGAAATATTTTAGATTTATCTTTCTTTTTCCCTGAATAGATACCACAAAAGTCTACTTTTTTTACAAGACCGGCAGAAGGAACATTAATGGAAAAGCTCCCGTTTTCTTCTATGCCTTTCATAGTAAAGCGGCTTTCCCGAATTGCGACAGAAAGGGCAGGCGGTTTGTGCGAAGCGATGCCACACCACGCAGCAGTCATAAAATTAGCTATTCCATCTACTTTTGAGCCTACAAGAACAGCGGGCATTGGAAAAAGCAGCGTCTGTGGGCCAAGTTTTATTTTTTCCATTTTATTTAGCCTTTTTTATTAATTATTGCCTGAACGAAATAAGGAAAAAACCTGTATACGTTCAAAAGGTCTCAAAATCTTAATAGTTTATTTTATGTACGCTTCGAGAAATGTCAACAACGATGATAAACATAATTCACCGTGTAGTGTGCAAAAACTCATCCGTCGTTAAGCGACCGAAATTTAAATAATTACGCTGCATAATTGGCAGTTATCTTGACTGTTTATGGCACGAAAGATGAAAATACACAGTTTATTTGGATGGTTGTAATGCAAAAAAGCAGGTTTTCCATTGCTGTTGAAGGGATGATGGAAAAGGTCGAACTGAGATTTCCTGTGAATCAAAAACAGGGGAAAGGACAAAAGACCGATCTGATATTATTGAGCTTATTTGTCGATATAGTAGCGGTTTAGAAGGCCACCGAGAGATGATTTACAGCAGATATTTTCCGGAGCAACCTGTTTTTCCATTCACGCTACTGCCTGTTCAACCTCGGCGATAACTTTAGCACCTATATTTTGCTCAACTGTGACCAAATCGTATTTTGATTGAAGGTTCATCCAAAATTGAGCACTATTGTTAAAATACCGGGCAAGTCGCAAAGCTGTTTCTGCGGAGATACCACGCTTGCCGTTAAGAATTTGAGTTATGCGCCCTGAAGGAACGCGTAATGCCAGTGCCAACTTGTTTGCCGAAAGATTGCGTGCCATCATTTCACGTTTTAAAATACGTCCTGGGTGGATAGGTTTCATAGTGCTTATCCCTTATGGTAATCAGTAATTTCAAGACCGTACGCGTTTCCGTTTTTAAATCGGAAACAAATACGCCATGGGCCATTAACAGTCATAGCCCATTGGCCAGCCCTATTGCCGGACAGCTTATGTAGTCCAACACTTTTTAACGGGCTTAAATCATTTAAAGATGTTGCAGCATCAAGGGCTGCGAGCAAGTCATCTGTCGCTTCAATATCAAGGCTTCGAAATTTTGAGATTTTCCCCTCTTCATAAAAACGGCGGGAGCGACTATTAGCCCACATTTTAATCATACGTAAAATATACTACGCATAACGTAGTATGGCAAACAAAATATTACATTAATTATAATGCCTCTATACTATTTACAGCTTTTTGATTTTATGTTATTGTGAAATCAACCATTTAGAGGAGGATTTCATTATGAAAATGCCTAAAATAAGTCTGCTGCAATGGCAGAAGCGGTATGGTACTGAAAAAGCCTGCGCATCCACGCTTACCAAGTATCGTTGGCCCAATGGCTTCATTTGTTCCAAATGTGGCCATAATTCATCCTATCACATCGCTTCTCGTAAAGTCTACCAATGCTGCCGATGCCGGAACCAGGTATCGGTCACGGCGGGGACCCTGTTTCACTCCACAAACCTGCCTTTGGTAAAATGGTTTTGGGCGATTTACCTTATGGCTTCGGATAAAGGAGGTATATCCGCTTTGCGGCTTTCTAAGCATATCGATGTATCCTGGTTGACCGCCAGGAACATGCTGAAAAAGATCCGGACAGCAATGGCTGATCGAGATATTATCTATCATCTTATTGAAGATTTGATCGAACTGGATGATACCTATATTGGCGGAAGAAAGTCCGGGAAAAGAGGACGTGGAGCCGAAGGAAAAAAGTCCGTCTTGGTAGCGGTCGAAAATAGAGGTAAGTTTGCAGGCTTTGTCGCGATGGAAGCGGTGGAAACCGTTTCTGGTCAAACATTGAGAAGCTTTCTTAAAAAGCACCTTAAGAAAGGAAGACAAGTTCGTACGGATGCTTTGCCAGCAATGAATGTCGTCATTGAAAGCCACGATCATGAGAAAAAAGTGACTCCACCCAAAGAAGCTTCTACCTGGTTGCCCAAGGTGCACATCGCTATCGGAAATTTGAAAGCGTTTCTCAATGGTACTTTTCATGGTGTCTCGCACAGATATCTTCAAGAATACCTGGATGAATTCTGTTACCGTTTTAATCGAAGGTTTTGGGAGCCTGAACTCCCTCATCGTTTACTAAACGCTTGCTTAACTCATGCCCCAATGGCAAGCTGAGAATAATTAAGAGGCATTAAATAAAATGATATTTTGCAGTACAAATAAATTTATTACCAGGTTTCGCTATGAGTGTATTCTTATATTTTCACTAATCTGCCTTTTTCTGTCTGCAGGATGTTCATCTCTTTACTCTAAAAATAAAAAATCAGGTAATGTAACAATTAAAAACAGCAATCTGGTAAAAAAGGTCGGTATTGCTATTTTTAAGAACAAAACTTTTTTTAAAGACAGAAGCTATGAAAAAGTCTTTCAGGAATATTTAGTAGAATCAATTACCGATTCATG
>JASJGP010000426.1:0-6262 GCA_033791485.1 Desulfobacterales bacterium
ACTAAAAATTCTATCCGGGAAAGATTCAGGTCCCTGTGGCCGGCAAGATCCAAGAGGCGGCCAGGTGTTGCCACAAGGATATCAACCCCCCGCTTGAGTCGATCTATCTGGGGGTCGATGTTCACCCCGCCGTAAACAACCGTGCACCGAATGGACACCCGCCGTCCATAGGCCTTGATACTCTCACCCACCTGGAGAGCAAGTTCCCTGGTGGGCGCCAGGATAAGGGCCCTGGGGTGTTTTCTTTTGTTATTCCCCCGGCTCAACAATTCAACCAGGGGGAGGGCAAATGCATCTGTTTTTCCCGTTCCTGTCTGAGCCCGGGCAAGGATATCCCTGCCGCTGAGAATTGCCGGAATGACCCGGGTCTGAATGGGAGTGGGAGTGGTATACCCCTTGGACTTAACGGCATTAAGCAATTCGGCCCGAAGGCCAAGTTCATCAAATGACATGAATTATCTTCTCTTAAATTTTATGATTTCACCTGACCGGAACTTATACCATAATTGGGCAGGAATGTCCCGGTCTGAGTTAAATATAAATCCCCATTGGAATCTAATCGTGCGGATAAACAAATCAGATTTATGGGGCACGCTGCCATTCAAATCCGCTGCGCCCCCCTACGCCACCCACAATTGTGGCATGCCGCAAAAACACCTGGAAAAAAAACCGCCCATGCCAAGTTCCGGAAGCCAGTTGAACCGCCGCACGCTTGTTTGTGCCTCTTCCATATCCAGGGGAGTTACTTCCCGGCCCTGTTCTATGACAATTGTTTAATATTTTTTTTGTGCCAAACGCAGGGCAGATACACTGCCGCCAAAGCCACTCCCAATAGTTGCAAAATCATATTCCATTCGTTTCTCCAGAGATACTTTTTTAAGGGGTTACAATATTAAATGTACCTGAGGGTTTTTCAAACATGAGCAAAAATTTGATAAGATCAAGCTTGCTGCCTTCCACTGAAAGGTCATCTGAAAAAATTGTATCTTTAATCCCAGCTTGGCCTATGAGCATACGAATGAACAATTCATGGGTTACCTTTATGGACACATCAGGCTGTGATCCCGGCCTTGCTCTGTGGTGATGTAAAACCGAGTTTTCCAGTTTCAATTCATAGCTCTCATTGATGTCTGTAAAAATGATATTCACTGTCAGGGTCTTCCCTTCAGCTTTAGAGGCTTTCAACCTGACTGCCATGGAATCAAAGAAGTATGATACCGGGGTTTTTTCCAGCACACCCTTGAGAATGGATATATCAATTCCCTTTTCCGGTGCCCCGTGCCGAAGTTCATAGGCACCGGTTAGATAGACATCTCGCCAGGGAGCGGATTCAGCTTGATATCCAAGTTGATCATAAGCTCGTGCTAACAGGGTTTTTGCTTCTGTGTTGTCAGGTTCGGCAAATACCAGGTGATTCAGAACCTGGGCCACCCAGCGGTAATCCCCCTGATCAAAAAAAGCTTTAGCCTTTTCAAGGACGGCATTGGCTCCCCCCATCATGTCGACGTAACGTTTGCCGGATTCTTTGGGTGGTAATGGGTCCAGGTTGGCAGGATTTCCGTCATACCACCCCAGATAGGCTTGATAAACCGCCTTGATATTGTGCTTCAGATTTCCATAATAACCCCGGTTGGCAAATAACGTGCTGAGGCTTTCAGGAAGTTCAAGCTGCTCTGCAATCTCCATGGGTGTAGATCCCTGATTAAACAGTCGGACAGTCTGATCATGGATATACTTGTATAGATCTCTCTGTTTTTTGAGAAATTCAATAATCTGTTTATTTCCCCATATAGGCCAGTGGTGGCAGCCAAAATAAATTTCCGCTTCACCGAACAGTTCGATGGCTTCATTAATGGCGCTGCTCCATTTAAGGGCATCTCTGATTTTGGTGCCGCGCAGGGTATACAGGTTGTGCATATTGTGGGAAACAATTTCCGCACCACAGAATGTCTTGAGCTCCGGCAGGTAAAAGGTGAGTTCTGCCGGGGCTTCAGATTCCGGTGCATACTGGAAAACAAAATGGACCCCGTCAATAATCTTTTCCTGTCCGGTTCGATCTATTATTTCAGTGGGCGTTAGAATTCCAAACGTACCATAGGCAGGGCCTTTACCAAGTCCAGAACCTACATGGCCCCGCTGTGAGCGGGCAAGGTTTTTTCCGTACATGAACATGGATCTGCGTGCCATGGCCACACCGGCAATAACATTTTCACTGGTGGCTTCTTCCATAAACCCTTTGGGGGCAATAATTCTGACCTTGTTTGTTTTTGCCTCTTCTTCACTCATTATACCCAGTACCCCACCGAAATGATCAATATGGCTATGGGTGTATATGATGGCCAGGATGGGGTCATCCCCGAGGTGCTTGCGGGCTAAAGCCAGAGCTTTTGAAGCTGTTTCTTCAGCCGTAAGCGGATCCACTATAATCCATCCTGTTTTGCCCTGGACAATGGTCATATTTGCCAGGTCATGCCCCCTGAGCTGATAAATACCCTCTGTCACTTTAAAAAGCCCGTGAATATTATTGAGCTTCCCCTGCCGCCACAGGCTGGGGTTCACGCTTGTTGGTGCATTTCCCTGCATAAATTCATAGGCTGGCTGGTTCCAGATAAACTCGCCCTGGGCATTTTTAATACGCAGATCCGGGTCTCTGGCAATCAGACCCCTTTGTGCATTTTCAAAATCCTGCTGGTCATTGAAATCAAGTTTTTTGCCAAATTCAGTATTTGACTGGGCGGTTGCCTCGGTTGGAGAGGTATGTCCCTGTGCATCTGCGTTGGGGCCGGAATCAATTTTGTCTTTACCGCAACCCAAAAAGATCAGAAAAAATATAAGCAGCACCAAGATTGCCATCTGTTTTATCATATTTCCCTTCATACCATCTCCTTTTATTCTATTTTCAGGACAAAATTATCTAAGATAAAGGGATACCAAGTTTTTCAAGTTTTGCTTTTTCAGGTATCCCGTCTTTATCAAATCTTCTGATTTGATAATATCGTGAAAACATCTTCTCCAGCGGTACCACCAAACGTTTCGGATCTGAATGCCTTCCCTGATTTAACATACGGCCCGGCAGGGTATCGTCGACCCGGCTGATTCCCTCACGGATACCTGTGGCGGCGGTCATGGCAGAAGGAAGCGTCAGGGTCATTCTGGGGTCAAGAATGGCAATATCGGGTAGCAGATACGGGGATGTAAAAGCCATTTTAAGATCACGCGTAGTATCTGATATCACTGCGACCAGAATGACTTCAGACCCGGTACCGGCAGTTGTCGGGATGACGACAAATGGTTTCATGGGTTTGTCCAGCACCCCTGCACCTGCAAATTTTGCCAAATCATCGGATTCCATGGTGACTGCCATATTTACGCCCTTGGCCGTATCAATGGCTGAACCGCCCCCAATGGCGATAAAGGCATCACAATTATTTGACCGGTAAATATCTGCTATCTGCCGTATTGTTTCCAAAGAAGAATCCGGGGGCCCCGATGGCCATGGGAATATCACCCTTCACTGTCAGCCGATTCTGGGCCAGGCCCTGCTCGGCCCCCATCCGCCCGACATCACCGTAAAAGTTGCTTCAATATTTTTAAAACTGACCGTCAGATCTGCTGTTTTGGCGCCAAATACAAGATACCTGATCCTGTCGTCTTTTTTTTTGATGCACATGGCAGGCCCATTTGAAAGCACCTGCATCTTTATCACCACGCCTTCTTCCCATTTTGATATTTCATCCTGAATTACCCGGTCGAGTCTTGATGCAGTTTGAAAGGCGCGGCCCAGAACAAACATAACCACGCTGACAACCAGTTTCTTGATTTTTTTTTGAATATTCATTTGCGATAATTTCCCCTTGGATTACAGGCCTTTACTGCCTCCGGCGACTAATAAATTACCAATGGTATAAATTATATCAGTAATTGAAAAGCATTGATATGCTTTAAAACGGCAATTTTATGTGAATTTGTTGCACTCAAAAGCTATTGTTTTTGCAACCGGTGTTATCCAGAATCTGGATTTCACCCGGCAAATCAAATATGACTTGATAGTGTTGATAAATAAAAAAAACAATATGAATAAAAATTGCTTTACCCAATAATTCTTTAAATCTTGGAATTATAGCGCTGGCCATTCTTTTCTTACTGGGATGTGACAACCTGTTCAAGAAATAAAATACAAGGCTATCAGCACCGTTGTAAAACTGGCGGATGCCGACCTCAGCCCCAACCCTGCCATGCGGGCCAGCTTTGATCCGGAACGGGATGACCTATAATGAGTATGCCTATCTGAAAAAACTTCCAAATGCCAATATGAGGTTCGGCGCATCCCCAACCATGATACCCTCTACGGCGGTATTTTTTTCAAGTTGGACAAAGAGCCCCTGGTGTTTACAGTGCCGGAAATAAAGGGGCGCTATTTCAACCTCCAGATAACAGATGCCTCCTTCAGCAATGACATGTATATCAATCCCAAAAAAGATAGTGGGACGTGTAAATATCTCATTATCGGACCCTATTGGAAAGGCCAGGTCCCTAAAAGCATGATCCCTGTATGACTCAGCAGTAACGAAGGTTACCTTGCTGTAAGTATTTTGGTGGACGGCCCCCATGAATATGACATAGTGAATGAGATCCAGGCCAGGTTTGATGCCCAACCCTTGGCACAATACCTGAACCCTGAGGAGCCCACGACCCCCACCACCATTGTTAAACCGGATGATTCAGGGGATTTATCCGTATACCGGCGTATTGTTCAGATCGCCCACAGGAATCCACCGGTAAAAAAAGTCGACCGGGTGGCCTGGGAGAGTTTTCAGTATATTGGTATGTATCTTACTCAGCCCTTTGATCCAGAAAGGAAAGCGGGGGATCAAACTGGCTTCCCACCCCAGCCGGCGATAATTTCCGTTTAACATTCCGGATGTATAAACCCAAGGATGTCATGTTTAAACCTGAAACGCTGGAGCATTATCTTCCGCCGGTCATAAAGCATTAAAACTTTGAAACTTAAAAGCAGAAAAAGGACAACTGCAGGCCACATCTCTGCCGGAATGTGGCCTGCGACTCCTATAAAATTTGACATGACTAAATCAAACTTTGAGAAAAAATAATTAAAACTGAAGACGATTATTTATGGTATCTATAGAGACGAGTCGAATCAAACAAATTACCAAGCGCTTCTTTCACCAGTCCGGGCTTTTTCATATTTTCTAAAATACCACATCTGTTATAGACAGTTTTTTATCCTTGGACTTAAAAATCAATTATATGGGAACAGGAAGAATCAAATTGGAAAAGACACCATTACGGTAAGTTGGAAATTCACTTTAACAGTGCTGCCAAGTATTCAATCAGGAAAACATCTTCTGAACCTTTGGAATTTAAACCCAGTAGTCAACAACAGTATACATCTCATGGGGTTCGTGAGATCTCACCCTTTTTCAGGTGCGTAATCCATTGCGTAATAAATTTATCAGACTGGCTCCAGCTTGAAACTAAACCTGAAACCAACCACACCATTAAGTTTAACTGTGTGGTTTTGTGTGGATTGCAGACTGGTCACAACCTGTGACTAAACCTGTGACCAGTTTCTGTTAGACCAGATTTTATCCCGTCCTCACATCAGTCTCACATCAGGTAAAAACACCGAATTCTCAAGCACGTATAGACCCCCAAAAAACCTTCATTTTCCTTTCTAAAACAACCGGGATAACCAATGGATTTTTTTTAGAAGCCTGTGAAGCAAAAGAAAGCCCTTAGGTTATCCCGGAATTTATATCATTTAAATAGACGCTATCCTTTAATGTTAAAGCTTTAACTCATTTGCAACATATTCTAAATTCAAGGCGGTTAAATTTTCCCTTGTCGGTGATCCGGTTTCAACATCCCAGCCTCTTGCTGCATAATATTCATCCAGCATCTGTTTCAACTCTTCCTTGGTGATGTAATGGCCTTTTGAAGCACCCCCAGGTATGGGCTCGGTTAAAAGCCTTTCTGGAAGTGTGTCATCAGCCCGGGTGAACCCTTCTCTTACATTGAACGCCCTTGCCAGGTTATTAATCCGTTCACCGACTAAAAGAACATCATCGGGTGTATATGAAATGCCGGTGACGGCATCCATAAGATCTGCTGTATTCTGTGCCGCTATACCGATAACTGCCATATCAAAAATAAACGAGCACATGGTTGGCGCATCTGTAACTGCGGTGCGCATATCCTGGTTCCATTTGGTCAGTTCCCCTTTGCCATCAGCCGAGAACCT
>JASJGP010000427.1:0-2912 GCA_033791485.1 Desulfobacterales bacterium
TGTAAGGGGCCACTTGGAATCAGGTGCGCAAAAGGTCATCACTTCTGCACCGTTTAAAATCAAAGATAAGGGGAAACCCATGCCGGATGATGTCGTAACGACCGTTATGGGGATAAATGCCAGCGACTACGATCCCAGAAAGCATCAAATTATTTCCAATGCATCCTGCAGCACCACATGCCTGGCACATATGATCAAGCCGATTCTTAACTATTTTGGTTCTAAAAAAATTTTAAGCGCTTCCATGGCTACCGTTCATGCGGCTACAGGATCTCAGCAGGTGCTGGACCGGCTGCCCAAAGAAGGAAAAACCGACTTAAGAAAAAACAGAAGTGTCAGTAACAACATCATTTTAACCACCACGGGTGCTGCCAATGCCCTGAGACTTGTTATTCCAGAGATGGAGAAAATCGGGTTCATTGCTGAATCGGTAAGAATTCCTACAGTGACAGGCTCCATCATCATACTGGTTTTAGATCTTCAGGAGGAAATAAACGGGGAGTCCATACGCAGGGAATTGATAAACAACATATACAGACAGGCTGCTGAAGATGACCCATATGGCTATTTAAAGTTTTCGCAAAAGCAGAATGTTTCATGCGATATTATCGGGACGCCAAGAGCGGCCACAATCATTGAAGGACACGAAACCCATACCCGTACTGCGGAAGTAAGCATAGATCTTACAACGGTTCCGGGAATAGAACAAGATATTATATCTGCTTTAAATAATACCATGATCAGGATTCCCATTACGCAGACTGTGATATACGGCTGGTACGATAATGAGATGGGAAGTTATGTGAACATACTGGGAGACAGAACGGTGACGGTGGCGGATAATATGTAATTCCAAATTAACAAACCGAAACAATATCTCTTGTCTCCCCTTGGCAAATGAAATATTTAGAGGATTTTTATCATACCAAGCCATGCACATCGTATTGGGTTATAGATGCATAAGCACCAAATTAAATAGGAGTACGTATTAATAATGAAAAAACGCCTAATCATAACAGGATTAATTTTACTGGTTTTAATGGTAACCGGATGGAACCTGGAGGCAAAGGAGAAGAAGAATTCTATGTGTATCATTCAAACAAATATGGGCAATATTGAAGTGGAACTTTTTCAAAATGATGCGCCAAAAACGGTAGCCAATTTCATTGGACTGGCTGAAGGAACAAAGGAATTTACAGATACAAAGACCGGCAAAAAAGTCAAAAAGCCTTTTTACGACGGCCTGATATTTCACAGGGTAATAAAGGATTTCATGCTCCAGGGCGGTTGTCCGCAAGGTAATGGCAGTGGCGGGCCGGGCTACTCATTTGCTGATGAAATCAATGCCGTGGCCTTGGGCCTTGATAAATTAAAGGCCATAGACCCCAAAAAGGGCCCGCATCCTTTTTTAATGATCCGAAGCCAGGAGGATTACCACAGAATACTTGTAACGCCATTATTTCAAAGTCTGAAAATTAATTCCCAGGAAGAACTTGATAAAAGAAAGGAAGAAGTTGCCGACAGGCTTAAGTCCCTGACTCTTAAGGAAGCTTATGAAAATATGGGCTATTCTTACTCCGACAAGGGATCTCCCCACCCTCCTGTGCGAGGTTCCCTATCCATGGCCAATTCAGGGCCTGATACCAATGGGTCACAATTTTTTATAAACCTGATAGATACAGACTGGCTTACCGGAAAACATACCGTATTCGGCAAGGTGATAAAGGGCATGGATGTTGTTGATAAAATAGGAGCGGTCAAAGTCGGCGCCGGAAGCAAGCCGGTTGAAGATGTAAAAATTATTTCAATACGACGGAAAGTCTCAAAGTAGCTTTTGAGATAACAGGCTCATAGCCGCTTGCCCAGACCAAGCACATCATCATCTAAAAAGCCAATGTGTTTATAAAATGCGATCACAGACTTGTTCGAGTTTCGAACCTGCAGGTTGATCTTCGAGCAACCAAGCTTTCGAAGTTTCATTTCTGCTTTTTCGAACATGCAGCGTCCGATTCCATTTTTCTGAAAATCAGGATCCACAGCCAAATAGTAGATCCAGCCACGGTGTCCATCATAGCCAGACATAACTGTTGAAATGATACGGTTGGAGATAACTCCAACAAGAAAGAGTTCAGGCTGTACCTGAAGCTTCATCTCGATATCCTTCTTTGGATCATTCTGGGGAACCACCAGGTTACAAAGATGCCATAAGCCAATCACATCGGGTTCATCAGAAACCTGGAATGATCTGATGACAAGTTGTTTAATTAAATCGCTCATTTGATTACTTTTTTGTAAAAATTGGTTTATGATATCTACCATATGTGATATTCATTTGCAATCATCTGGGTATTGAAGGAAAGAAAGATAACATGTATGCATTTTGAATTAATTCTATCACTTTTATCGTTTTCCAGTTCTATAACAATTACCGAGCAGTAGCGTTAAAAACGGTTGGGTTTTTGATGGTGTCGTTATTGAAAAGATCAAGAGAAAGTCTTTTATCTTAGGAGGAGCTTATGGAAAAGGTAAAATTAGAACAACACAAAGATGTAGCACTCCTGCGATTGGATAACAAAGTTACCAATGCGATTAATACAGCAATGGTTGAGAATCTGTCTGCTGCGGTTAACCGGATTAAAACAGAGTTTAAAGGCTTGGTTTTAGCCGGAGGAGAAAAGTTTTTTAGTATGGGGTTTGATTTACCGGCATTATTGAAGCTGGACAGATCCGGAATGACCGAATTTTTTTATCGATTTAATCAGGTTGTTTTCGATATTTATACACTCCCTATGCCAACAGCCTGTGCCATAACCGGTCATGCGATTGCAGGGGGAACGATTCTTGCCTCAAGTTGTGATTATCGCTTCCTGGCTTCCGGCAGAAAGTTAATGGGACTTAACGAGATTAAGTTG
>JASJGP010000428.1:0-6125 GCA_033791485.1 Desulfobacterales bacterium
CAAGCCGGAAAATCTGCGTCTTCTCACCGCGATATTGAAGGAAGCGGGATATATTGTACGGCAGTTGCGCAGCGGGAAAAGGGTGATGGCATCCGCACTCGATGCCCCCCCTGATCTGATTTTGCTGGATATCATGATGCCGGAAACAGACGGCTATGAAGTTTGCCGGGGTCTGAAAGCGGAAGAACGGACATGCGACATACCGGTTATATTTATCAGCGCCCTGGAGGATGTGGCGAACAAGATCAAGGGTTTTTCCGTTGGCGGGGCCGATTATATCACCAAACCGTTCAGGGAAGAAGAAGTGCTGGTTCGCGTTAAAACCCATTTGGGTTTGCGCTTGATGCAAAACCGGCTCGAAGAGCAAAATGCCCGGCTCCGGCACGAAAGCATCATTCGTGAACAGGCCTTGGAAGCTTTGAAAAAACAGAAAGAATTTAATGAAAAGATAGTACAAACAAGCAATGCACTAATCGTAGGTCTCGATAAGAATCACAAGATTAAAATTTTCAACAAAGGAGCAGAGAAGATAACCGGGTTCAAATCCAAAGAGGTTATTGACAAGGATTGGTTTGAAATATTCTTTGAGCCCGATATCTACGATGAGATGAGTAAGGTCTGGGAGATCGCATGGGGAGCTAACTTCAACTCTTATGTGAATCCGATCCTATCAAAAAATGATGATAAAAAAATCATTTCATGGCAGGCAACGGGTATGTATGATGATGCGGATGAAAATAGACATATGCTGATCTCAATAGGGGAGGATATAACTGAACGTACCCGGGCTGAAAAATCACTCAAGGAGAGCAGAGAAAAGTATCGTAGTGTCGTGGAGAATGCGAATGATATTATTACGGTGAATCAAGGTGACGTGTTTAAATTTATCAATCCGAAAGTTCTTGAGATTTCAGGATATTCCGAGGCAGATTTGATGTCCAGATCTTTCATTGAAATTGTTCATCCTGATGATCGGCAGATGGTCAAGCAACGATACCTGGAAAGGCTTAATACACAAAAATGTACTGGCGCATATGAGTTACGTATTCTCACTAAAGATGGTTCTATCAAATGGTTTGAAAGCAGAGCAGACATCATTGATTGGGAGGGCAAAACTGCCACGTTAAATGTGTTAACTGATATCACCGATCGCAAATTGGCAGAAAATGCTTTAGCGGAAAATATTGAGAATCTCGAGCAAAAAATTAAAGAAAGAACCGAAGAACTACAAGAAATGAATGTTGCCTTGAAAGTGCTTCTAAAAAAACGAGATGACGATAAAAAAGAGATGGAAGAGAAAATATTTACCAATTATAAATCATTGATTTCACCCTTTCTTCAAAAACTGAAGCGTAGTCTAACACAAAGAAATCAACAAAACCTCATGGATATTGTAGAATCGAATCTAAAAGAGTTTCTGCTGCCATTTTCACAAAAATTATCAGATCCAATGGTCAACCTCACACCAACTGAAATTCAAATAGCCAGTATGGTGAAACAAGGATTATCAAACAAAGAAATGGCTCAAACATTAAATAGTTCAATCCGGACTATAACCAACCATAGGCAGCATATCCGCATGAAGTTAGGTCTCAAAAATAAAAAAATTAACCTTCAATCTTTTCTTTCCACATTACAATAGTACTCATTTTATATAGGTCTTAACTGGTTATTTTTAGCGCATTCAAACTTATTGTTTTAACCCCTTCTAGAAAAGTATAATTAATATTATGAGTTCTCTGAAAATGGAAGGGGATGTCTTTTGAATTATCATGTCCACCCACATATACGTATCATTAGATAGTAGAAAGGTGACAATAATGCGACTGAATAATAATAAAAATAATATATATCCAAAGAATCCAAAAAAAAATTCCGATATCCAGAGATATGATAAAGTTACGGAGGAACTGGTAAGGATTATGAACCGCCCTGAGTTTCATGCCACAGCCTATAATATTCTCATGAAACTGGACAGTGACGGATAACTGAATCTATTATTAGATAGATTCAATCGAAAAAAAATGTTATGTGATCATTAGTCGGAGCATTTGCTTTTGTTCCTTTTCATTTTACTATTTGATCAAAATTTTTGAATAAAATTTCTTGGAAAAATAGATTTATGTCTAATTTTATTGCCGCTGGTTTAAAATTTGTTTTTAAACTGCTGTTGTACTGTCTTTCAATTGTTTTGTTCCTTACATTTATCTTGTTGTTCGTGTATATCAAAAGTCTTCCAAACCTGGACATCTGGCATACCCAGGTCCTTGAATCCGAATATAAACAAGACACGGATATAAAAACATTTGAAGGCTACCTGGATCTTGAGCAAAGGGTGTTCACAGAACTTGAAGAAAAAATAGTTAAACCGCTGCCGTTGTCCCAGCAAACCCTTCTAAACCGGTTTTACAAAGGCAGTCTTTCCAACCCAGATACTTTTGATGTAAACTGGAACCGTTCATTTGTACTGACAGCACCCTCTCCCAAAGCTGGAGTTCTTCTGTTGCACGGCATGTCTGATTCCCCCTATTCCCTCCGCAGCACAGGACAACATCTGAACAAAGGAGGTGCATTTGTCGTTGGGTTAAGGATTCCCGGCCACGGTACGGCACCCTCTGGTTTGCTTGATGTAAAATTTGAAGATATGGCAGCAGCGGTAAAGCTTTCAATGAAATATTTAGCGGACAAGGCACCTGGCAAGCCCCTTTATATTATCGGATATTCAAACGGAGGTGCCCTTGGTCTTCATTATGCCCTTTCTTCTTTTGATGACCCTTCCCGGGAAAAAATATCAGGACTGGTGCTCATCTCCCCTGCCATAGGAGTGAGCAAAATTGCCGTTCTGGCGCAATTTATGGAAAACCTAAGCAAGGTTTACGGATTTGGCAAATTGGCCTGGAACGATATTCTTCCAGAATACAACCCTTATAAATACAATTCATTTGCTACAAATGCAGGGGATCAGGTTTACCGCCTGACAAAAGAAATAAACCGCCTTTTAGCCGCTGCAAAAAAGAACGATAATTTAAAAAAAGTTCCGGACATCCTTGCCTTTCAGTCCATTGTAGATGCGACCGTGTCAACATCTGCCATTGTAAAGGACCTTTTCAATAAATTGCCGAACGTCGGTCATGAGCTTTTAATTTTTGATATCAACAGAACTTTTGATCTTACACCGCTCATAAAAAAAGATCCGGTTCCGGAAGTCCATCGCCTTTTTAAACAGGATGACCTTGCATTTACCATCAGTTTTATTACTAATAAAAGCAATGAAAACCGGCATGTCTATCTCCGCCAGAAAAAAACCGGGAATTCAGTTGAAACACAATCCAGTTTGGGATTTATTTGGCCTGTCGGGCTGTACTCGCTTTCCCATGTTGCCCTACCATTTTCCAAAAAAGATCCATTATACGGGACAGTCGATACCCACAGCAATACAGGTCTTAACCTTGGGGATATTCATTTTAGGGGAGAAAAAGGCATATTAAACATTCCGGCCACAGAATTAATAAGACTTAAATGGAATCCCTTTTATACTTATATGGAAACCAGGATTTTTAATATGGTATTTCCGATGGATTAAAAGAGTAAAACGAGTACTAATGGTATCTAAAATGTGATGTATATCTCAAAATTTATTCATTAAAACAACTTAGGGACACGGGCCATTTATAATTCTCTGGGAATTTCAGATACTATTTTGTCTTCCAAACAGATAGATCCATCTCGTTTTCACTCTTTGCAACTATACAGGTGACAGTCAAATCTCCTGTGACATTGGTGACAGTTCGTCCCATATCCAGCAGCGCATCAATTCCAAAAATCATTGCATAGGCCATGGCAACCGGTGTGCCTGTTTCAACTTTCAGCCCCACCGAGTCCAGCACCATCATAAGCATGATGGCACCGGCACCGGGTACCCCTGCCGTACCGATGGATGCAAGCACTGCTGTGGCAATGATGGTCATCTGTTGAGAAAAATCCAGAGGGCTCCCAATGGCAAATCCGATAAAAATGGCGCAGACTCCTTGATAAATTGCGGTACCGTCCATGTTGATGGTTGACCCCAGGGGCAAAGAAAATGAATATACCCCCTTGTCCACTCCCATCTCTTTTTCAGCGATCTCCATACTAACCGGCAGGGTGCCCCCACTGCTTCGGGTAACAAAACCGGTTAGCATGGCCTGTTTGGCTTTCTTAAAAAATTGGATGGGGTTCAGTTTGAACAGAATCAGACCTGTGCCGTATACAAAAATTATATGGGTGGAAAAGGCCAAATACAGTGCCAAGGTGGTCATTCCTAAAGGACCGAACGCCTCAGACCCCTGCTTACCAAAAACCACTGCAATAAGGGCAAAAACACCGATGGGAGCGTATTGCAGGATCCAGTCCACCACGAGGTACATAACCTCGGCAAACCCTTCAAAAAAACGATAGATGGAGGCAGCTGCCTTTTGTATGCGTTCATCATCACTTTGTTTTAAATTGGCAATGGCAATCCCAAAAACAAGGCAGAAAAAAATGGTGGGAAGCACATCTCCGGAGATAATCGCATGAAAGGGATTTACCGGTACAATATTCATGATGGTCTCCCCCAGGGACGGGGTCTCCATAACAACCTGTGGAACGGCTGCTCCACTGGTCTGGCCCAGATCCATGCCTTTGCCGGGCTGGAATAGATTACCGAAAAAAAGCCCCACGGCCACGGCAAAACCAGTGGTCAGGGTATAAAACCCCAACGCCTTGACCCCAACCCGTCCCAACTGGGCCGGATGAATGCTGCCAGCCCCCACAACGAGCGTGGAAATAATCACGGGCATGACGATCATTTTCAATAAATTCACAAAAATATCTCCAGCCGGGCTGATGATATCAATTTGAGGGCCAAAAATCAGCCCGGCTGCTGCTCCCAATATCAGCCCGGCCAGAATTCGTACCAAAAGACTTATTTTGAAATACCATGAAATTAATCGCATATACCGTCCTTATTTTTATAAATTGGAAAGATTATTTATATCTCCCAAAAATCTTAGCAAACGTTAACCCACCCATATTTTACTCCTCCCGATCCAAAGGACCTGACCGGTATACAAATTTGGGAATATGCCAGTCAAATTTAACAGCCAGTATTCTCAGGATAAAACCCGCTGCAAGGGTGATTGGAACAGACAGGGACTCCGGTGCTTCCAGATGTCTTAGGACCAGATAAAGACAAACCGAAAAGATGGATACACTGGCATACAGTTCCGTACGAAATGCCAGGGGAATTTCATTGCAAAGAATATCCCGCATGATGCCGCCGAAAACGCCTGTGACCATACCGGTTAAAGAGGCCACAGCCATGCCAAACCCCATGTCCAGGGCCCGCATGGCTCCCACAATACTGAAGGTGATCATACCCAGGGCATCCAGACTTAAGAAAAGCCACCGGAGGGTTTCAAAATACCGGGCAATGACCACCATCACAATGGCGCAAATGGAGGTAAGCAAAAGGAATTTGGGCTCTCCGATAAAAAGGATGGGGTGGCGGTCCAAAAGCAGGTCCCTTACAACACCACCGCCAAATGCGGTAACATTGGCCACCACCAGAACACCAAACAGGTCCATCTGTTTTTTCCCGGCGGAAATAGCACCGGTCATGGCTTCCACAATGAGGCCGGTAACAAACAAAACAGTCAACAAAAAATCAGGATTCATAAACAGGTTCTTTATTAATAATATTCAAAAGGAACTCCCCGGCTGCCTGCACAGGCAACCAGGGAAATGGAGACGGTTATTTTTTAGGAATATCCCTGGGATCGGTCATATTTTCCGGTTTCAGCATATCATCCAGTTGTTCCTTGGTGAGTAGGCCTTTTTCCATCACCAGTTCATAAACACTGCCCCCGGTTTTAAGGGCTTCCTTGGCTATGGCTGCCGAGGGCTCATAGCCGATCACCGGTACAAGCGCTGTGACCAGGCCGATACTGTTTTCAACATAGCCGCGACAGACTTCCCTATTGGCTTCGATGCCGACGATGCAGCGGGAGGCCAGTGTGACACAGCCATTTTTCAAAATCATCATTCCATGGAGCAGATCATAGGCAATAATGGGCTCAGCCATACACAGTTCCAGTTCACTGGAC
>JASJGP010000429.1:0-9944 GCA_033791485.1 Desulfobacterales bacterium
CAGATGGTGAGTGAACCAGAATGTGCATGGGCACGGGAACGGGTTTTAATCGTAACTTCAACAGGGTCAAATCCTGCTTTTTCTGCCGCTTGTGCATTCAGCCCGGTTCGAGCCACTTCCAGTTCAAAAACTTTGAAAACAGATGTTCCCACAATACCAGGAAGCTGAACATCCTTTCCGCAAACGTTGTCAGCAACTGCCCATCCCGCCCGGTTTGCCCTCAAAGCCAGCGGAATCCAGGCTTTTTGTCCGGTAACAATGTGAAAGGCATCTGCACAATCGCCGGCAGCATATATATTTTCATCCGATGTTTTTAGTCCCCTGTCCACCGCGATCGATTTTTTTATGCCAAGTTCGATTCCTGCTTTTTCAGCCATATCACTGTTCGGAGTTATACCGACGGCTACGAGCACCATATCGCCTTCTAGTATCAGATCGGAGCATACCACAGATAGACACCCTGTTGTTGCCTGATCGATTCTTTCCACCTTATGTCCGGGATACATGTTAACACCGTTGGCTTTAACTTCATCTTTTACCACCTGTGCCATTTGTTCATCCAGCCATGGTAAAAACACGGGGCGAGGTTTTACCATGTCCACTTTTATATCCCGGGCACACAAAGCTTCGGCCATCTCAAGTGCAATATATCCCATTCCGATAATGATCACCTTTTTAACAGAGCGATCTTTTAAAAACTGCTTAATTTTCCTGCCGTCTTCAAGACTTTTTAAGCCCAGCACACCGGGGAGGTCAAAACCGGGCAGATCAGGAATAATCGGCGATGCACCGGTTGCAATGAGAAGCTTATCATAGGGAAATTCAAATTTTTGGTTGTCCACAGAAGCACCACCCACGGTTTTTCCCGCAAGATCGATATGATCCACATAATGGCCGGTCAAAAGGTTAATATCCTGCTTCTCCCTAAAAACATGGGCATGCCTGACTACCAGATCATCAATTTTCTTGTGCGGTTCGGCAATATTATACGGCATTCCGCAGGCGCTGTATGAAACATCCATGGTTTTTTCCAAAACCGTCACCTTTAAATCAGGCATGGTTCTTCTGGCTCTGCTTGCAGCACTCATACCTGCTGCATCCCCGCCTATAATTACAAAATTCATAATTTTCTCCTTTTCTGCTTAAAAACGATTTTTAAATGGATAAAATGATAGTCAAAATTATCACATCTATTTGCAAAAATGATGTCCTGATGGTGCGTAATATAAAAGATCAGATTTGAATCAGCCCATTAAAAATTAAGGTTTCGATAGAGAATTTAAAAAAATGTTGTAATCAACAGTAAAAACAGTAAAAATATTGATACCAATTTTTTTTACGAAAGAATAAAAATGCAAGGTCATCCAAAAAAGCCTAACATATCAGTCAAAAAAAGAAAACAGCGGAAACAAAACCTGCCCCGATTTTCTTATAACCCGTCTTTGCCGATAACGGATAGAAAAGGCGATATTATAGATACTATTAAAAAAAATCAGGTGGTTATCATATCAGGTGAGACAGGCTCCGGAAAAACAACCCAAATACCCAAATTTTGCCTTGCTGCCGGAAGAGGGCTATCCGGGAAAATCGGCTGTACTCAACCGAGAAGAATCGCTGCCATAACGGTTGCCAATCGCATTGCGGAAGAACTGGGAGAAAAAATCGGCAGATCGGTGGGTTATAAAATACGGTTTAAAGATAAAACCCGCAATGATTCTTTTATTAAGATTATGACCGATGGCATTCTTCTTGCCGAAACTATTGGCGACTCCTATCTTAATGAATATGACACTATCATTGTTGATGAAGCACATGAACGAAGTCTTAATATCGATTTTGTCCTGGGAATTTTAAAAAAACTGATAAAAAAGAAAAGAAAAGATCTTAAGTTGATAATTACATCTGCAACCATTGACACGGAAAAATTTTCAAAAGCTTTTGATGGTGCACCGGTAATTGAAGTATCAGGCCGTATGTATCCTGTTGATATTCGATATCTGCAGGTTTGCCCGGGTTCTGAAAAGCAAGGGCAGGATTCAAAAAATGACTTAACCCATGTTGAAATGGCGGCAGATGCTGTGAATACATTGAGCAGGGAGGGTCAATATGGTGACATCCTTGTATTTATGCCTACGGAGCAGGATATTCGTGAAACATGCGAACTGCTTGAAGCAAGAAATTATAAAAACGCTTTTGTATATCCTCTGTTTGCAAGACTTCCGGCATCTGAGCAGTCAAAGATATTTTCCCGCCCTCCCGGCAGAAAAATCATTATTGCAACCAACGTTGCCGAAACTTCTATTACGATACCGGGCATCAGGTACGTAATAGATACAGGTCTTGCAAGAATCTCCCGATATACTCCAAGATCAAGAACCACAGCCCTTCCTGTTGTGCCCATATCAAGAAGCAGTGCCGACCAGAGAAAAGGAAGATGTGGTCGTGTGGAAAACGGTATTTGCATACGCCTTTATTCCGAAGAAGATTTTCTTTCCCGCCCCCTCTTTACCCTACCGGAGATATTAAGATCAAACCTTGCACAGGTTATTTTAAGGATGATTGCTCTGAATCTTGGCGACATATCCGATTTTCCCTTTATCGACAGGCCGGCCAAAAAGAGTATTAAAGATGGGTTTGATCTTCTTTCGGAACTCGGAGCAATTACCGAAGAGGCTGGAAGATCGAGGCCAAAAAATGTAAGCCGCTTTTTTCTTACTAAAAAGGGAAGGCTGATGTCGAAGATCCCTCTTGATCCCAGATTATCGAAGATGCTCATCGAAGCTAAAGGCGAGGGATGTTTGAAAGAAATTACCGTTATTGCTTCCGTTTTGAGTATCCGGGACCCCCGTGAGCGGCCGGCGGAAAAGGCTCAGGAAGCTGACCAAGTACATTCAAAATTTACGGACCCTGCATCCGATTTTATTACCCTTTTGAATATCTGGAATATCTATCACGATACATGGAGGCGGGTAAAAAGTACAAACCAGATGAAAAAATTTTGCAGAGGTCATTACCTGTCTTTTAAGCGGATGAGAGAATGGCGCGACGTTCATTCACAGATTTCAACTATACTGGAAGAAAACGGGTTAAAGGAAAAAGATAAAAAGGGAGTTTTAAAAGTAGAGAAGAATAAGAATGGGAAAGACAGGTCGGAAGTATTTACTCCTTTTTACAGCGCTGTTCACAAAGCTATTTTAAGCGGTTTCCTTTCAAATATCGCTGTAAAAAAGGAAAAATACTTTTTTCAAGCTGCAAAAGGAAAAGAGGTGATGATCTTTCCTGGTTCAGCGCTGTTCAACAGGTCAAACACTTGGATTGTGGCTGCAGAAATGGTGGAAACATCCAGACTCTTTGCAAGGACTGTGGCAAATATAGAAAGCAGTTGGCTGGAAGCTCTGGGCGGAGACCAGTGTAAATTTACATATCTGCATCCTCATTGGGAAAGAAACAGAGGCGAAGTGGTTGCATCCGAACAGGTCAGCCTTTTCGGCCTAGTTATTGAACAGGGCAGACCGGTTTCTTATGGAAGGGTAAATCGCGATGAAGCATCTGAAATTTTTATTCGCAGCGCACTTATTGAAGGTGACATGAGACGGCCCTTTGATTTCATGAAGCATAACAAAAGACTCATTGATGAAATTAAAGACATGGAAAACAGACTCAGGCGAAGAGACCTGCTGGTAAGCGATCAGGAGATATTTGAGTTTTACATAGAAAGGCTAAGAGGAATATATGATATCCGAACTCTTCGGAAACGATTAAAGAAAAAAGGCAGCGATAGTTTTTTGCAAATGAGCAGGGAAGATCTTCTCATTTATTTGCCTGATAAAAATGAACTTTCTGTTTTTCCGGATTGCATTGATATCGGGAACAACTCATTTGAATGTCTTTATAATTTTAATCCAGGAAAGCCTGATGATGGCATAACAGTTAAAATACCCTCATCTATTGCACCCATGGTTTCTCCTGAAACTGTGGATTGGCTTATACCAGGCCTTTACAAAGATAAGATAGCTGCACTGATAAAGGGGCTTCCAAAAGCATATAGAAAACAGCTTGTACCTGTGGCTGATACGGTTGATGAAATTATACGGCACATGCCAAAGAGCAATAATTCTCTGATAACCACTCTTGGGCAGTTTATATATGAGCGCTTTGGAGTTGATATCCCGGCTTCAGCTTGGGCAGAAGATGTGCTTCCTGATCACCTCAAGATGCGTATATCGATTACAGGCACTAAAGGCGAAGAACTTGTTTGCAGTAGAGAAAAAAAGATTCTCGCCCAAAATTATCCCGGAAGCGTAATCCCGGATGAATTTGGATCCATAGGAAAAGAATGGGAAAAAACCGAGATAACCAAGTGGAATTTCGGGAACCTTCCTGAGAAAATTGATGTAAAGGTAAAAAACAAGGGGACCTGGACTGCGTACCCTGGTCTTGAAACCGATTCCAAAACGGCGAAGAGCGTAAATCTGCGCCTTTTCTACGACCATGATAAGGCGACCGAATCACATAAGAAAGGGGTTGCCGGCCTTTATGCAATTTATTTTGCAAAAGATTTAAAATTCTTAAAAAAAAGTCTGGTTATTCACAAAGAGGCGATTTATTATGCCGATTATTTCGGTGGTGCAAAGCGTTTTGAAAAAAGGCTGTATGAACAGGTAACTAAAGGTCTGTTTCAAAAAAACATAAGGACTGAAAAAGTCTTTTATTCCCATGCCGAAGCAGTAAAACCTGTCATAATTTCAGAAGGCAGGAAATTATTAGAACGCGTTTTACCGGTTCTTGAGACTTATTATAATACAAGAACAGCTGTTTGCGATCTTGAAATATCAGGCAGCGTTAATAACGAGGCACTTTCCTTTTTAAACAGATTGAAGGAAGAACTGACGAGACTTGTGCCGGAAAATTTTGTGGATTTATACGACAGCATGCGGTTCGTTCACCTGGTAAGATACATAAAGGCGATAGAAATCCGCGCACAAAGGGCGCTTATAAATTTTGAAAAGGATAAGGCAAAAGCAAAAGAATTAAAGTTTTTTACAGACAGCCTGAATGAACTGCTTAAAGGGCTTTCGCCTTTAGCATCAAAAGAGAAGAAAAATGCTCTCGAAGAGTACTTCTGGTTAATCGAAGAATATAAAGTCTCTCTTTTTGCCCAGGAATTGAAAACAGCCAGTCCTGTCTCCAAGAAACGGCTTGAGAATAAGCTAAGAGAGATAGAAAGAATGGTGTAGAGGTAGGGAGCACAAGCGATAGGTTGTTTTTCCGCCTGATGGATTGAGGAAGTTTTACTTAAAAAAATAAACATCGAACATCGAACGTCCAACATCGAATGTTGAATTGAAAAAGAGGAAACAGAATAATTAATTAAAATTTTCGTTGCGAGTATAAAAACGGCTGAAAAGAAAAACCAATATGTGTTAAATGTTCGGTACTGGTTTTTTTACAGTTTTTAAATATTTTGAGGAGCGGAGCGACATCATTATTCGACGTTGGACGTTCGATGTTCAATGTTGGACGTTCATCTTTAAAACATTATAAAATGCCAAAAACTGACGATCAAAATCCTTTAGTAACCGTTATTATTCCTACCTACAACAGGGGTTGGATACTTAAAGAGGCCATTGATTCCGTCTTGTCACAGGACTTTGACGATTTTGAACTGATTGTCGTTGATGACGGTTCCACGGACAACACCATAGATATTCTTGATGGATATACCCGTGATATTATAGTGCTCAGGCAGGGCAACCGTGGTGTAAGTGCTGCCAGAAACGCGGGGATAGCTTATGCATCGGGGCATTTTATCGCTTTTCTCGATTCGGATGATTTGTGGCTGCCTGGAAAACTATCCAGGCAGGTTGGTTTTTTCAACTCAAACCCGGGTGCAATGATATGTCAGACTGAAGAGCTGTGGATCAGAAGCGGCAAAAGGGTAAATCCCAAAAACCGCCACAAAAAGTTTTCGGGGATGATTTTTAAACACTCTCTGCCCCTTTGTATAGTGAGTCCTTCTGCTGTGATGCTTAAGAAAAGTCTTTTAGGCAAAACAGGCGTGTTTGATGAAAGTTTTCCTGCCTGTGAAGACTACGATTTATGGCTTAGGATAAGCTGCAAATACTCTGTCTTTCTAATAAATACTCCGCTTATAATAAAAAGGGGTGGACATGAGGACCAGTTGTCAAAAACGCCAAAACTTGACAAATACCGGATACAGGCACTGAAAAAAATAATCGAAAGCAGTCTACTTTCAAAGGATCAGCACAACGATGCGGTGAAAATGATAAAGAAAAAATGCGAAATTTATGCCAAAGGATGTTTGAAAAGAGGACGTAACGATGAGTCAAGATACTATTTTGATCTTGCTCAAAAATACACACAAAGCTAAAGAAAATACTATCAATAAGGGTTAGACTTGCTAACAATATGAAATTTATATAATTAATTGACATTTTGCCGGTCGTACAAAACTGTTGCAATAGATATTTTATTTTGATAGTTATTAAAGTGTGTGAAGGGGGGGGGTAAGAAAAAGGAAAAAGAGAATTTAGGTTTACGCGATTTTAAAATTACTTTATTAAAAAAGGAGGCTAAGATGAAAAAAGCATTAATTTTGGGTGTTGTCCTTATGTTCGGATTTGCACTAGTTATAGGGTGTGGACCCTCAGGAGAGGAGGCAACCAGTGAAGCTCCGGCAAAAGCTAAAACCACTTTTATAACAATAGGTACCGGCGGGATTACCGGTGTATATTATCCCACTGGCGGCGCCATTGCCAAGATTGTGAACAAGAAAAAAGATGTTTACGGGATTCGCTGTACGGTTGAATCTACCGGTGGATCGGTCTTTAATGTAAATGCAGTTATGGCGGGCGATCTCCAGTTTGGTGTTGTGCAGTCAGACAGGCAGTTTCAGGCCATTAACGGTCTTGCGGAATGGAAAGACAAAGGCAAACAGGAAGACCTCAGGGCTGTATTCAGCATCCACCCGGAGTCGATCACACTGGTTGCTGCTGTTGATGCCGGTATTTATGACATCGCTGATCTGAAAGGTAAAAGAGTAAATATCGGTAACCCGGGTTCAGGCCAACGCCAGAATTCCATAGACGCCCTTGAAGCAGTTGGACTCGATTATAAAACAGACATGAATGCAGAAGGTATCAAGGCTTCCGAATCTGCCAGCCTTCTCCAGGACGGCAGGATCGATGCATTTTTCTACACAGTGGGTCATCCCAGCGGATCAATCAAGGAAGCAACTGCAGGCGCAAGGAAAGTACGCTTTGCCTCGATCACCGGTATAGACAGCCTTCTCACAAAATATCCTTACTATGCCAAGGCATACATTCCGGTCAAACTCTATCCAGGCGCTGAGAATACGGAAAATGTTGACACTTTCGGTGTTAAAGCAACTTTTGTCACCTCTGCTAAAGTATCGGATGACGTAGTATATGCGGTCACAAAAGAAGTTTTTGACAACTTTGATGATTTCAAAAAGCTGCACCCTGCTTACGCAGTGCTGACCAAAGAGGGTATGCTCGAAGGCCTTTCCGCACCATTACATCCAGGTGCATTAAAGTACTATAAGGAAGCCGGCCTTAAATAGTTGTTTTTAAAAAATACCTGCCCTTCAGGTAGCGGGGTCGATATTAATATTCGGCTCCGTTACCTATACTAATTTCACCGGTACCATTTCGGCTGTCTTCTTTGAGTCTGTTTTTTTCGTTCCAAACCATGCTTTATTCGCACAACCAGCCAATGCCGGTCTTTACCTTTTTTTGAGTATTCAGGTTTTAAGTATTCAGGCGGTTTAAAAAACGCTATACATTCCAACTGATTAGGTGAAAACTATGAGTAATAATGAAATGATTGAAAAGGATGATGGCCTTGAATTAGCAAGGCGGATGGCCGAGGAAGAAGAAGGTATTGGGCGAAAGCCTCTGGGGCCTTCAAAGTATGTCATCCCCACCATTGCGGTGATCTGGAGTCTTTTTCAGTTGTCCATCGCCAGCTGGCTTATTCTCGATTCCACATTCATCAGAGCCATCCATCTTGGTTTCGCTCTCTTGATTGTTTTTCTTAATTATCCCCTTTTTAAGAAGACACATTTCGGTCTTAAATTTCTATCCACCACAACAAAAATTCCGATAATCGATTATATGATAGCGATCATTGCCGCTTTATCAGCCCTTTATATCGCAATAGATTATACAGGCATGACAACGCGTTACGGATCGCCTATTCTAAGGGATCTTATATTTGGAGCCGCATTGGTAATACTTTTGCTCGAGGCTTCTCGCCGGGTTATCGGGCCGGCCCTGCCTGTCATTGCATCGTTTTTTATCCTGTATTCATTTTTTGGGCCTTACATGCCAGAGGTTGTTGCGTTCAAAGGGGTTTCACTCAACCGGTTCATGGGGCAAATGACCATGTCCACTGAGGGAATTTACGGTATTCCCCTGGACGTTTCCGCAACAATTGTCTTTCTGTTTGTGCTTTTCGGAGCAATGCTGGACAAAGCTGGTGGAGGCCATTATTTTATCCAGCTTGCCCTTGCCCTTTTAGGAGGATTTAAAGGCGGACCTGCAAAGGCAGCCATTGTGGGCAGCGGGCTGACAGGAATGGTATCAGGGTCCAGTATTGCAAATATTGTAACCACCGGAACTTTTACCATACCCATGATGAAAAAAGTAGGGTACCCGGCTACCAAGGCAGCAGCCGTTGAAGTTGCTGCAAGTACTGACGGACAGCTTGCTCCGCCTATCATGGGTGCGGCTGCATTTATTATCGCTGAATATGTAAATGTTCCTTATATTGAAGTAGTCAAGGCAGCAGCGGTACCCGCTTTTGCTTCATATGCGGCCTTGTTTTATATCACACACATAGAGGCTTCCAAACTTGGATTAAGGGGTTTATCACGCAAAGAACTACCTCTTTTCTTTAAAACATTAATCAGTGGAATCCACTATCTTGTACCGCTGACCATGCTTTTATATGAGTTGATTGTTGTAAGGCATTCCCCGGAACTTGCCGCTTTTAATGCAATATGGGTTATGGCCATAATCATGCTTTTCCAGAATCCGGTCAAGGCATACTTGAAGAAAGAACCAATCGGGCCTGCGTTTAAGCAAAGTGGTATCGATATTCTTTCCGCTTTAGCTAGCGGTGCTCGCAATATGGTATCTGTAGCCCTTGCTACTGCTGCGGCCGGAATAATAGTGGGCGTTGTAGCACTTGGACTTGGGGGGCTTATTACTCAGATCGTAGAAACCATTTCCGGTGGTAATATCTATCTGATGCTCATAATAACCGCCCTTGCAAGCTTGACCATAGGAATGGGGCTTCCGACTACGGCCACATATATCGTCATGGCATCATTAACAGCACCGGTTATCGTTCATGTCGGAGGCGGAGCAGGTTTTGTTGTTCCCCTCATGTCAGCTCATCTGTTTTGTTTTTATTTCGGGATCCTGGCAGATGATACACCTCCGGTGGGACTGGCTGCGTACGCAGCGGCTGCGATTGCCAAGTCTCCGCCGATCGCAACAGGCATACAGGGCTTTATGTATGATATCCGAACAGCAATTTTGCCCTTTATGTTTATTTTTAACAGCGATCTGATACTTCATAATATAACCAGCTGGCCGCAGGGGATTCTTATTTTTCTGATGGCGTGTTTCGGGAATTTTGCTTTTGCTTCCGCAACCCAGATGTGGTTTGTGGCAAAAGTCAAGTTCTACGAGATACCACTGCTTTTATCTGTGACTGTGGCACTTATGCGTCCGGATGCAGTCGCAAGCTGGATTGGTATTCCACATGACCAGCGTTACTGGGTATATCCCATCGGCCTTGCTATCTTCGGGTTGATATACCTGATACAAAGACCGCGAATTCCCAAACCGGGCACCGTTCCTGCGACCTGACCGGTTGGGTTAACAAATACGTAG
>JASJGP010000430.1:0-6347 GCA_033791485.1 Desulfobacterales bacterium
GAACAATCTCCGTTCTGTAAGCGTTTACAGGTACTGCAGCTGTGGATGGTCAGGGTGATCAGCTATTATAGTCTGCTATGCTAATTGCTCTGAGCGCGCGCAGATGCGGTGCCAGTGAACGCTTACAAATGCGCCTGTAGCTCAGTTGGATAGAGCAACGGACTTCTAATCCGTAGGCCGCAGGTTCGAATCCTGCCAGGCGCACCAGAAAAGTAATGAAACGAGACCTTCAAAAAGTGCGGTTTCGAAGTCTGCGCTTATCTGCAAAGGTCTCAAACCTGGTCTGTAAAGGCCAGACTTTCACTGTTTTTTATCAAAGATATTATCAATAGCACATAAAACAAGAAAGGGTAAACTAATAAAAAATTCAAAGATAAACCCTGAAATAATTAAAATGTAAATTGATGGCAGTTTTAGAACATAAAAAATAATTTTTTTACACATTTTAACATATTCATATTAAATAAAAACTTTTTTAACAATACTAAATATGACGGCTTCTTAAAAAGCAAAAAACTACTTTTTAAGAACCGTTTTAAGTTTTAGGTGTTAAGTTTTAAGTATATGATAAAACAAACAATTACATTAACCTAAAGCCTAAAGCCTAAAACTTAACACCTAAAACCTGATGAATGCTACTTGCTACGAATTCATCAAGTTTAAGAACCGTTCAAAAAAGAATTGAAGATATAGGAATAAGGAATGGATCTAAAAAAGATAAACTTTGCTATGGATAATTTTGCTTTGATAATTATTGGTGTCGGAGTGTCTTTAATTTATTATATTTTTGAGATAACTATTAGTGCCGGGCAGAGTATAAAAATATTGATAACCATAGGAATTATACTGTTGATCAGTACATTCACTCAAATTTTATTAAACAGTATTAAAAAGGCTCAAGAATCTCTAAAAGAAGTGAATAGCACTTTAGAAAAGAAAGTTAAGAAGCGTACTACCGCATTGAAAAAATCCGAGGCAAAATATCGAACGATTTTTGAAAATACCGGAGCTGCAATAGTTATTATCGAAGAGGATATGAAAATATCTCTTGCAAATTCAGTATTTATCAATCTTTCAGGGTATGAAAAGGACGAAATTGAAGATCGTATGCCGATGACTACATTTATTGATGTTAAAGGCCGCAGAAAATTGTTTGCAGGTAAATCGGACTCCGGCGAAAAAACAGATTCTCCTTTCATTATAAAAAACTTTGAATGCAAATTCTTTGATAAAAATAAAAACAATAAAGATATATTTATAACATTTGCAAAAATTCCCGGTACAGAAAAAAATGTTGTTTCTATAACAGATATTTCCGAGCTTAAAGAAGCCGAAAGGCAAATCCACCACCAGGCGTTTCATGATAGCCTTACCGGTTTGCCAAACAGGGCTTTGTTTATGGAACACCTGATAATGGCAATCAAGCGGGGAAAAAGACGGGAAAACTACTTTTTTGCTGTAATTTATCTGGATATAGACCGTTTTAAACTTGTCAACGACAGTCTTGGCCATAATATAGGTGATAAACTACTTGTTGAATTTGCAAAGCGAATACAGGATTTGTTGAGGGATATTGATACACTGGCACGATTTGGGGGAGATGAATTTGTAATACTCCTGGAAGATATGGAAAATGAAAACTATGCTGTGGAAATTGCGAAAAGACTTCAGAAATCTTTAAAGTCACCGTTTGAAATAAAAGGGAATGATATTTATGCACCTGCAAGCTTTGGAATTGTCTTAAATACCAGGATATATGACGACCCGGAAATTATCATACGTAATGCAGATGCAGCCATGTATCATGCAAAGGAAAAGGGGAGATCGCAATTTAAGATATTTGACAAGACTTTGCATGAAAAGGCTTTAAGTCTACTACAGATCGAAACAGACCTAAGAAAGGCAATAGCAAATAAGGAGTTTGACCTTTACTATCAACCGATTGTTTCTTTAGATAACATATCAATCATAGGCTTTGAAGCCCTTATTCGATGGAATCATCCCACACAGGGTCTGGTTTACCCGGACTCATTTATCCCGGTTGCTGAAGAGACGGGCCTGATCATACCGATAGGCAGATGGGTTCTTAAAAAGGCCTGCAGGGATTTGAGAAGGTGGGATGAGCAGGTAAAAAGCAAATTGCCGCTGTTTATGAGTGTTAATATTTCCAGCAAACAATTTTTAAGGCCAAGCCTGATTGATGATATTAAGGAAATTCTTGATGAAACCGGCTTGCCACCTGATCAATTGAAATTGGAAATAACCGAGACGGCACTTATGGAGGATGTTCATGAAACAATCCCTTTAATTCAGAGACTGAAAGATCTTGGTGTTCAAATTGTTATTGACGACTTTGGTACGGGATATTCTTCTATGAGTTACCTGCAGCAACTGCCCATTGATACTTTAAAAGTGGATCAAAGTTTTATCTCAAGGATTGAAAATAACAGTGATGATGAAAGTAAAAATATCGTTGAAACCATCGTTTCCCTGGCACTCAAACTAGGGCTGAAAGTTGTTGCAGAGGGCGTAGAAACCAATAAGCAGCATTCGGTTCTGTCACAAATGAATTGTCAAATGGCCCAGGGGTTTTTATTTTCAAAACCTCTGGAAAAGAAAAAAATGGATGCTCTTATTGAGAAAATCGAAAAGTTTTCAAAGACAAAACCGAACAAAAGATACAGCTTAAAAGATTTGTTACAAGATTCTACCACGAGTTTAAAAAAGACAGCTTACGGATATTAACTTACAGTTGATAGCTCATAGCTCACAGCTGATAGTTGATATATCTGAACCCGCTATTCTTTAATTCAAATTAACTTCAATGAATATGCCCGCAGATTTTAGAAAATTTTCTCCTGATCAAATAGCAGGCCAACGACTGATGGTCGGATTTGAGGGAACGAAGTTCAGTAAAGAACTTATGTTCCTCATAGATACGATGAAGGTTGGGGGGGTAATTCTTTTTTCAGGAAACCTGGAGACTCCGGATCAAATAAAGAATCTTTGCAGTTCTATTCAAAAATATGCTTTGTCAAAGAATCAGCCACCACTATTTATTTCCGTTGATCAGGAAGGGGGACAGGTGGCAAGACTGAAAGAACCCTTCACACAGTTTTCCGGTACTCCCGGGATGAAAGAAAAGGATGATGCAAAGCATTTTGCAAGGATAACTGCGAAAGAACTGGCAGGAGTCGGGATAAATATGAATATGGCACCTGTACTGGACGTGGCTGACGAAGATATTCAGAGTATTATGGCCCAAAGGGCTTTCGGAAGTGATCCGGAATATGTGTCAGACATGGGAGCGAAGGTGATAGAGCATCTTCAGCGAAGAGATGTTATGGCTGTTGCAAAACACTTTCCCGGCATAGGTCGTACAACACTGGATTCACATCTTCAATTGCCATATCTTGAAGTGAGTCTTTCGGACCTTAAATCTTTTGATCTTTTGCCGTTTGTATCCGCAGTTAATAATGATGTGGCCGGAATCATGCTGTCTCATATACTTTACAAAAAGATCGATCCGGTATGGCCGGCAAGTATGTCTTCGATTATCGCAAAAGAGCTTTTGCGGGATCATATGGGTTATGATGGAGTCGTCATGACAGACGATTTGGACATGGGGGCTGTTGTAAAGCATTTTGATGTTATAACGGCAATAAGAAAGATACTTTCAGCAGAAATTGACATTGTACTGATATGCCACAAGGGGCCTGATATTGAGAAAGGGTTTAACGAGATACTAAGAAATATCACCGACTCGCAAGAAATAAAGGCAAAAGGAGAAGTCTCTTTAAGGAGGATAATGAAATTGAAACAGCGGTATTTAGCGCCTAAATAACCTCCCTGGAATACACATCATCATCGATATCCGATTTCTTTCCGTTAACTAAATAATGGTAACCTGTAGCAGCGATCATCGCTGCGTTATCTCCGCAAAGGCTGTAAGAAGGAATATGAACCAAAATTCCTTTACTTTCCGCATCATTTTTAACTTTATTTCTTAGCCTGTCATTTGCTGCCACTCCGCCGACTATAGCGATATGTTTACATTTCTTTTGCATTGCAGCATTTATAATTTTGTATGATAGTACATCGACGACCGCTTCCTGAAAGCTTGCAACAATATCCGGAATTATCTTTTTATATTCTTCTTTGTGGTTCTTGGTATATCGATTTACTGCTGTTTTTATTCCGCTGAAACTGAAATCGAAACCAGCTTTATCCAAAAAAGACCTTGGAAACGAAATTTTTTCAGGATCTCCTTTTTTAGCAAGTTTTCCAATAATTTCTCCGCCGGGATAGCCGAGTCCCAGCATCTTGGCAACTTTATCAAAGGCTTCGCCTGCAGCATCATCCCGTGTGCTGCCCATGAGTTCAGTTTCTATATGAGATGTAACATAGTATATACTTGTATGACCGCCGGATACCAGAAGTGCAGTAAAGGGAAACGTTGGTGGATTTGGTTCCAGAAATACGGAATTTATGTGGCCCTTAAGATGACTTACCCCTATGCATGGAACGTTAAGGGCCATGGCGTAAGCTTTTGCAAAAGAAAAGCCTGCAAGCAGGCATCCGATAAGACCGGGTCCCTGTGTTACTGCAACGGCATCAAGTTCTTTTAAATAAATGCCGGATTTAAAAATAGCTTTTTTTACAACCGGAACGATAGCTTCAATGTGTTTCCTTGAAGCAAGCTCGGGAACCACGCCGCCATATGGGTGATGTACGGCAATCTGGGATGATACTACTGAAGATAATACTTCAGTACCGTCAACAACAACAGATGCCGCTGTTTCGTCACAGGATGTTTCAATGCCGAGAATTATCAATTATATAAAGTGAACAAAAGTGTCTAAAACTCGCCTTGGTGCGAGCCGTTAGTAAATTTGCAATAGCAAATGCATCATTTCCAACCGACTGAGACCTTTGAAAAATGTCGCTTTACAAAGGTCTCAATCTTTCTTACCTATAGATACCCGCCGGGTGTCCGCCTTTCCGATCGCTCATGTTTTGCAAACGGGTGTGTTTTTATGTCCTTTTGCTATCCAGTCCAAGAAGCTTAATACATACCGAACTATTTTGCCTGAAAATGGAATTTTATTGTCATTCTTCATATGCAAGTACCAAGGTAACTACTTGCGTAGTCAGGCTTAAGCTGTTTAGGCTGAAGGGGTCAGAAAGGTACGATTGCCGTATTTTGGCGGAATGTGATTCTTGCACCAAACATGGCTTCAAAATGCGCTTTTCCCTAACAGTCTTCAGCCTTCAGCCTATCCACCTGAACAGTTAAATCCATTGGATTTTGTTAGAGGGGCTCCTGCACTCAGAAATATTTCCAATAAGAAAAGCTTTTTCATTCATAGCCAAAAGACGTTCCAAAATTTCCGTGGCGGCTTCCTCCGGAACAACAGCGATGAGGCCGATTCCGTTATTAAATGTTCGCATCATTTCTGCATCTGAAACTTTGCCTGCCTCCTGAAGGAAATGAAAAACAGGAGGTACATCCCAGCTTCCTCTCCGGATAATAACTTCACATGCTTTTGGTATGATACGAAGAATATTATCTTCAATACCCCCACCTGTTATATGGGCAATTCCGTGGACAGGCATGTCCTTTATAATACTGTGGATAGTTTCGGAATAAATTTTTGTAGGGGTGAGAAGTTCTTCACCTATGGTTTTGCCAAGTTCAGGTATATGAGCGGAATAATCGAGCTTTAGGATATCGAAACAAATCTTACGTACAAGGGAATATCCATTGCTGTGAAGCCCGCTCGATGCAATACCTATAAGTTTATCTCCTACACGGGTTTCCGAACCATCAAGTATTTTTGAATTTTCTGCAATACCGACGGTAAACCCGGCAAGGTCATATTCATTTTCCTTGTAAAACCCCGGCATTTCAGCTGTTTCACCACCTATAAGCGCGCACTTGGCCTGTCGGCAGCCTTGGCCAATTCCTTTTATAATCTCTGTGGCAAGCTCCGTGTTTAATTTTCCCATTGAAAGATAGTCGAGAAAGAAAAGAGGTTTGGCTCCCTGGACCGCAATATCATTTACGCACATGGCAACAAGGTCGATGCCTATGGTGTCGTGTCTGTTCATAGAGAATGCGATTTTAAGCTTGGTTCCGACACCGTCTGTAGAGCTGACCAGAACGGGATTTTGATATCTGGAGGTGTTAAGGGCAAAAAGGCCGCCAAAACCGCCTATTTCACCTATCACACCTGATCTGGTGGTCTGTTTTGCTATTTCTTTTATGATGCCAACCAGTTTGTTTGCCTTTCCAATATCAACTCCGGCATCAGCATAAGTTAAAGGTTTTGTCATTTCAGTCTCCA
>JASJGP010000431.1:0-2566 GCA_033791485.1 Desulfobacterales bacterium
AAGGATTTGCAAAAACCACAGGTGCTCCGCAGGAAATGCCCTTGGGGTGCATACCCGTGGATACGTCGAGGATTTTTGCAAAGCCTTTATGCGCAGGAGATCGGCGTAGATCGAGTAAAAAACCGCTCAATTTAGGTTTAAGGTTGTTCTAAAACAATGGAGTGCGCACATGTCACCTAAGAAGACACAAACAGAGGACAACAGGTTGGATCGGATTGTTGCCGCTGCCAGACGCGACCGGGAGAGTCGGGAGAAGACCTATCGTGAGCGAGCACTCAAGATGTTCCCGTGGATCTGTGCGAGGTGCGGGCGCGAATTCACAGGCAAGAAACTTCGTGAACTTACGGTCCATCACAGGGATCACAACCATGATAATAATCCCCCTGACGGTAGTAACTGGGAGTTGCTGTGTATCTACTGTCACGACAATGAACACACTCGGCATCTGGATGAACAATGGCATGATACGGCGACGCCTGGCGACGAGCAAAAGTCGTCTTCCACCCACAAGCCGTTTGCCGGTCTCGAGGCCCTGCTGAAGGGCAAAAAGTAGCTGATCAATTTTGATGGCGTCGTAGAAAGTCCTATCTACTTAGCACCCCAAGGGCATTTCCTGCGAGCACCATCGGTTATACTTTTTACGAGACCGTCAATTTTAACCATTAGGTTTAAGGCAGGTTGTAAAATTTATGAAAAATCGTATCATTTCAGCAGGTTTTCTTATATTCATGGCATTAACTTCAGCTTTATTTTATGTTATAGCCATTTTGATCTGGCTTTGTACTGTATTGTTCGATCGGCGACTGGTTGCCCTGCATTTTTTTACATCGTTCTGGGCATGTTTATATTTATGGATTATGCCTGCCTGGTCAGTTTCATGTATAGGAAGGGAAAAAGTCAGAAAGAGAAGAATATATATGGTTGTATCCAACCATCAGTCTCAACTTGATATCCTGGTAGCCTTCAGATTGTTTTTCCCTTTTAAATGGGTTTCCAAGGCTGAAGTGTTCAAGCTTCCCTTTATCGGCTGGAACATGGTTCTTAACCGATATATTAAATTGAAACGGGGCGACAAGGAGAGCGTTGAACAAATGATGATTGACTGCGAAAAAACCATTTCAAAAGGAAGCTCGGTCTATTTTTTCCCTGAAGGAACCCGATCATATACCGGAATAGTGAAAGAATTCAAGTTAGGTGCTTTTATCCTGGCTCAAAAAATGAAGATACCTATTTTACCAGTTGTAATCAATGGGTCAAAAAATGCACTTCCCAAGCACAGCCTGAATTTTCACGGCAAACATCGTATCAGGATTGAAGTTTTAGATGAACTTCCCTATGAATCCTTTGCGCAACTGTCGGTTGAAGAAACGGCACAAAAAGTCAGAAAAATGATTATCGAACATGTAGATGAACACAGGACAACGCCACTTTTTCCAAAACAATAAAGAATCCTGGCCCAAAGGACCGGGTTTTTCAGGACAAAATAAAAAGGATAGACATGCCCATATACGAATTCTATTGCAAAGACTGTAATACCATCTTTAATTTTTTCTCAAAGACAATCAATACCAATAAAAAGCCCAAATGTCCTAAATGTAAAACCAGCACGCTTTCAAGGCAGATGTCGGCTTTCGCTTTCACAGGTAAGGCAACAGAGGATAGCGATATGGACGACCTGCCATTTGACGAGACCAAGATGGAACAGGCTATGAATATGATGGCCGGTGAAGCTGATAAAATTAATGAAGATGATCCCAGCCAGGCTGCAAATCTCATGCGAAAGCTTACCGATATGACGGGGATGCAGCTTGGACCCGGAATGGAAGAGGCTCTCAGCAGAATGGAAAAAGGTGAGGACCCTGAAAAAATCGAAGCGGAAATGGGTGATATCATGGAAGGGGAAGAACCATTTTTATTTCCCGGGAAAACAGGTTCGGGCATAAAGAAAAAATGCCCCAAACCACTTGTAGATGAAACGCTTTATGACCTGTAACCGGACAGGGGAATTAATTGACGATTTATGATTGAAGATTTAAGGATGGAAACCCTTGAAAAAAGAAATCTTAGATAAAATAGAGGTTAAACAAGGAGATATCACAAAACTAAAGGTCGATGCCATTGTTAATGCCGCAAACAATTCTCTCCTGGGAGGTGGCGGTGTTGATGGGGCAATCCACAGGGCAGCAGGGCCTGAACTGCTGGCGGAATGCAAGACTATCGGAGGATGTCCAACAGGAGAGGCAAGGATAACAGGTGGCTATAATCTTTTTGCCAGGTATGTAATCCACACAGTTGGCCCGGTTTACAGCGGAAAACCTAAAGACAAACACCTGTTGACACAATGCTACCAAAATAGTCTAAAGCTTGCGACAGATCATCATGTTAAATCTATTGCTTTTCCGGCAATAAGTTGCGGGGTGTATGGCTATCCCGTAAAAGATGCATGCCGGATTTCAGTTGATACAACATGCCGTTTTCTTACTAAAAGCAGATCAATTAAAAAGGTTATATTTATCCTTTTTTCCGCAGAAAATATGAAAGTTTATGAAGCTTACCTGTCGAAAGT
>JASJGP010000432.1:0-2502 GCA_033791485.1 Desulfobacterales bacterium
AGGCCAGGAACTTTTATTTGAGGCAACCGCACTTGATACCCGTGGAAGGAAACTCATCGCCATTGCCCAGGATGCATGTCATCCCACTGAGAGACAATCCATTATCCAGAAAGGAAGAGATCTAGCCTTACATTACAATGACCTTCAACGGTCCGGCCGGAAACTTAAGAGCATGCATGATGAACTGGAAGTGCGGGTTAAAGAAAGGACCAGAGATTTGGAAAAAGCAAACCTGCAACTTGCAAATGAATTAAAAGAACGAAAAAAAGTTGAACGAGAGCGTGAGGAAGTCTTACATCAATTGCGCCAATCCCAAAAAATGGAAGCCATAGGAACACTGGCAGGCGGCATTGCCCATGATTTTAATAATATATTGTCCGCCATCATGGGGTTTACTGAATTGTCCCTTTATGAAGTGGACGAGGGGTCAAAGATAAAGTCAAGACTTGAGAAAATCCTTAATGCATCCAACCGGGCAAAGGAGTTGGTTATGCAGATTTTAACTTTCAGTCACCAAACCGAATATGAGAAAAGACCCTTGAAATTGCGATTGATTGTAACCGAAGTCCTCAATCTTATAAGGGCGTCGCTTCCTGCATCCATTGATATAAAAAAAGAGTTGCAAAGTAATTCCCATATTCTGGCGGATCATACTCAGATACACCAGGTTATTATGAATTTATGTACCAATGCCTGGCATGCCATGAAGGAAAACGGGGGCACTCTGGGGGTAAATCTCCGAGACATTGATATTAAGCAAGAAGATCATGACGCCAATCCTGAATTATCCCCTGGCCAATATGTTATGTTGACAATAATGGATACCGGTTGCGGTATCCGGCCGGATCTAATTGAGAAAATTTTTGATCCTTATTTCACAACAAAAGAGAAGGACAAGGGTACAGGGCTAGGACTTTCGGTTGCTCATGGCATTATCAGAAAATTCAACGGTCATATTGCCATAAACAGCCGATTGGGAAAAGGGAGTGAATTTACAATCTACCTTCCTTTATTTGGTGCGCCCAATACGTCTGGGGTCGAAAAGGAATCCATCCATAGCGGTAACAATGAACGAATCTTGTTTGTCGATGATGAATTTTTTCAGACTGAGCTGGCTGAACAGCTTCTGACACCATTGGGATATCAAGTGGTAACAAGCAATGACAGCATAAACGCCTATAATCTTTTTGTAGAAGAACACGGCAATTTTGATCTGGTTATAACTGACATGATCATGCCCAAAATGACGGGGAAGGCCCTTGCTGAAAAAATTTTAAAAATTAAGCCGGATATCCCCATTATTCTTTGCTCTGGATACAGCAATGATATTGATTCAACTTCATTAAAAGCAATGGGGATTAGTCAATACCTAATGAAACCCATTGGAATTCAGGATCTGGCCAGGGCGATTAAACATGTTTTCAAGAAAAAATGAGGATAGACATATTTTAGATTCCCATTGGAGACGATGCCCTCAACAGCCCTGATAGGCATCTCGTAAATTTCATATCCCAAAGATCCTTTTTCAACACCTTGGTCAATGGGGCAACCCTCATTTCAATGCAGTTTATTTTCCCCGCGTTTTCCAATAGATTATTAAAGAAAAGCAAAAATATAGCCGATTACAGTGGAACTATTAAATTTTATTGGGGTGTGCAACCCTCAGGGAAATATAAACCATGGAATTAGAGCAGAAAGAAAGATCAGAAAATTTCTTTGAATCAAACGGGTTTGATGATTTTCAGGACGAGATTTTCTCTTGTCCAGAAGAAAGAGATCAGAACAGATGGGCAGTTTCATGGTCTGATTTAATGATGACCATGTTTATCTTTTTTGCAGTCATGTACCTTTACCAGGTTGGAGACAAAGAGATGGAATTCGGGTTTGGGCCTGCCAAAAGCAGTTTGTCTGAACAAGGATCAGGCGGGGTGATAAATGTCAACACCCAAAGCAAGTCCCTGGATATTTTTGACCAGACACGACAGGCCATCAAAGAGGTGTTGATAGATGACAACATCAGTGCGGATCTGATCAATGACAATGTCTTTAGAATTGTACTTGCGGGTGATTTTTTATTTGATTCTGGGAGGGGCGATCTTAAATTGGGGGCACGGTATCAATTGGACCAGATTGCCAAGGCCCTGAACGAAAATGAATATTATATAAATGTCGCTGGCCACACCGATGATACACCCAGCGATTCTGTTACCTATCCCACCAACTGGGAACTTTCTTCCCATCGAGCTGTGATGGTGGCACGGTATTTAACAGAAAAATGCAATGTTGATGGGAACAGACTTTATATTACGGCCCACTCTTATCACCAGCCGGTCAAATCAAATGATACAAATTATAACCGGTCGCTTAACCGGCGGGTTGAACTGATTTTAACCAAGAAAGAATATTAAACACAAAATTTCATTATACAATTTTCATATACGAGTGGATACAAAATACAATTGGATTAAAAAGCAATTGGGAGGCGGAACATGTTTACATCGG
>JASJGP010000433.1:0-2820 GCA_033791485.1 Desulfobacterales bacterium
ATCCGCTTATCCGTTACCAAAAATACCTTTACCGTCATCCTGATACTTACTTACAACTCTTATGGTGATGAAAATCGAATCGAGTTTACCAACCATCAATTCGATGTAAAACTTAATGATTCCCTTTTTAGCTTTAAGATACCGCCCGGGGCTGATGTACTGCTACTGGACGAATAGAACTACGAATTCGGAATTGGAAATTGGGAATGGGAGAAGGAGAAAGGTAAAAGGATAAAGGTTTGCACGCGGGTAGACAGATTACAGAGCTCGTAACTCTTAGTCGAATTAGGCCCAATTTTTTGGACACTGATCAAATTGGGGATTCACCAACTTCAATTACCAGCCATTTTCCATTTGGTGTTTGCGCTCCCAGGCTGGTTAGCTTACGACACAATTGCTCTTGAGCAAGGCGACGACTTTTTTGCTGTAACGGCTCTAAGCGGACAATTACTTCTTTTTCCGTGCTTTTAATCCAGCCGTGACAATAGGTAATCGTATAAAATAAATCTACCAGTTCGTTTTCTTGATTGAAAAATGGCCTTAGCCAATCTACCATTTGTTTGCGAGCATTCCATACTGAACTTGTCACAAAATCAAATAAATACTTTCCTTCATTATCAATCTCCTTAAAAGACCGATAATCTTCTAACTGCGATACATCTACTCTTTCGGGCAACTTGTTTTTCTCTTGTCTTAGTTGCTCCAACTTTGCTTCTTTATCAACTTTCTTTTTATCTAGTTGCTCCTGAGCATTGTTTTTTCGCGGGGTCCCATCTTTATTAAGAACTTTGCCAACCTTGGACAGCTTTTTATATAACCTGTTCAATTCAGTTTTTACTTTACTTATCTCCCTGTCTTTATCCTTGATTGCCGGGTTTTTTATCTCCTGATTTTTACTTTCAGTTAATTTAAATCCAGGATGATAATGAAACGGATGGCGTTCTTGGATGTGCTTAAATGCATTCTCTGATGCACCCCAGCGGCTCAATATCGCAAGTGCGCATTCTTTGGTGCTCATTTCTGTGTCACCGGTGAAGGCCAATCCGCAGGTCCTGCGATTACTGCTTTTATTCCATATGTAAATACGCCTTAAGGTAAAAGTGTGTTTTTTCGATTCGTTGCCTTCTGAAGTATAAGTAAATTCCTTACTCCCCTCAAATATACTATAACTTTTACCATTGAATTCAAAAGCCTCAATAAACAGATTCTCATCAAACGCTGCTAACTTTTTAGAATCAATATTTTTTTCCCACGTCACAAACAAATCTTTGTTACTGACCAATTTAAAGAAAAACTCAGCTCCGTGGCCCTCTCTATCAAAAACCTTGACAACGCCTCCAGGTATATATTCTTTCCACTTTTCGCCTAAGTTGCATATATGACCCCGATAATCCCCCTTGCCTTCTTGGATCTCAAAATCCACGACGCGTCCACTGCCATCACAAGTCACCATATTGGTGCGGCCAGGTTCGGGTTTTTGCCGCTGGGTATTAAAACTGAAATGAACTTTTTGCTTACCCGTATAAGGCAGCAGATGACCATCGATAAACCATAACCATATACCTACAAGCCCTGCGCTTATCTGGTAACGAAAATAGTCTAACAGTAATGGGCCGGCTTTCTGCAATTGAGCAACTGTGTAAAACCATTGCCAAACTTTCTGTTTGAAGGGTATGCGCTTGATTCCGAGAATAACTCCGGCCTCGCGCGAACGGATATTTTTTAAATGCTCGATAGAACGCAAATTGCAAGCTGCCATTAACAAAAATACCATAAATATCTTGAAGTTGGAGCCAAAATAGCCCATCACTAATTGAAGCCATTTCCATTCGGTAATCAATGCAATTAAATAGGTAAATACCCCGGCATAACGAGTGGGCTCCCAGTCATGTTTTTCGGCAAAAGGTTGTTCATCTTTTTCAACTTTTTTAGCTTCGTCTTTATGACTGAAGTTAAAATCCAAGCTTCGTTGCTTCTTTTCGCGCTCCTCTTTAACCTTTTTTCTTATCTGCGCAACCTGTTGGGCTTTGTTACCTCCTATACGACGTTCAGCATTTTGTTTTCGCTGTATTCGCCGGCTTTTGCTTTTGTTGAGCGTATATCCTTGAACTAAACCCTCTGAGCCGAAATGTTCTTTAATTTCACGATAATTGTGTATGCTTTGCCGACTAATATCTAAGGCCTTAGCTAGACGAGATTGAATCGCACCAAGTTCAACAGCTTCTACTACAAAAAAACGTTTTTCTACCTTATCGGATAAATCGGCTTTTTTAATAAAAGTGCCGTGGCGCCATAGTGTGACAATTTTAGAATCGTTTTTGTCAATTTTGAGAATTAAACCGTTGCCGAGATTATATATATTCTTGTCTTTTGGTTGCGATATTTCAAATAATGGTTTTTGTCTCATAGCTCCCCTTCCTGCTAAACGATATTGAAAGGAGGCTACAATAGAACAAATCATGTGTCAAGTTCATATTTACATATTTAGTATTATATTGTTTATAATTAATATGATATATTTTTATATGTCCAATTATTGGTATTTTATTTTGACTTTATCGTTGTGCATGAAAATTAAATGCATGCAAAGTGTGCGTCGCTCATATTCGTTGTTATAACAAATGGATACTGACATATACATATTTTGTAGGTAGGGTGTTAGAAGTCTTCCAATGTCCAAACTTTATGCAAAACTCGCTTGAATCAATGGCTGTGGCAAATCACTGAACCCTAAACACCGAGGTCTGCAATTATAAAAAGCTGCTGCCTATATCAGGATAAAGAGCTACTCTACTGGAATCCACTATTTAAAATAAGCTT
>JASJGP010000434.1:0-3902 GCA_033791485.1 Desulfobacterales bacterium
ATACAATCAAAAATGCTTAAAGGTTTAGTTGCTTTTAAAGAAGATTATCCTGAGGCACAAGCCTGTCTGTTATACCGTGGCAAAGAGCGCCTTAAAATAAAAAATATCTTGTGCATGCCATGCGAAGAGTTTCTGATGAACTTAACACCTGATAAACCCATCAGGTTCATCTGAAGATATAGCGTTAGCAACGCCCTTTGTTATATTTTCTGGTATTAATACTCTTATATCAAAAAGCGCTTGAGCCACTAATTCTCTCAAGCGCTTTCGATAAATTTGATGAAAGCTGAAGAAAAAACCAGCCGAGTTTTTGATTTCCACCTAAAAATTGTTAAAGATAAGATCTTATTTTCGAAAGCAAACCGGTAGTTGTCTGATTTATGGTGTTGTAATTGATATAGTTGGTTTATTTTTTAAGAGGAAAGAGAGGTGATCAAAGTTGTTGAAAAGCGGCTTTCGATAGTTTGACAATTCGGCTAACCTGTTGTCATTATTTTAATCAAGCATCGTTCTACTTGGACATAAGATGTGCCACGGCCTTTTCAAGGCCGTCGATGGAGAGTTCAAACATGGGGAAAATCTGGCGTATCATTGAGATGGTCTGGGTATAACCCCACATGGATGAAGAAATAGGATTAAACCATACGGAGTGAGGAAAAGCATCGGCAATAAACTTAAGGCATTCGATGCTCGGTGTTCTACTTCTGTCTTCTAAGTGTATTGAACCGTCGGTGGCCATCAATTCGTAAGGGGCCATGCTGGCATCGCCCACCAGCACAATACGGGTTTCAGGATCTAACCGGGCGAAATCTTCAATTCTTTGCGGCTTTTTGTAACGTCTGGGATCTTCCCAGACATTAGAGTATATGGTGTTGTGAAAAAAGTATGTCTTTACATCCTTGAACTGTGCCCGTGCATAATCAAAAAGGGTTTGGACAACCGATATATATGGGTCCATTGACCATCCGCCGTTATCAATCGCCAGTATTACCTTAAGGCGATCTTTTAAGTCCCTGTCATAAACGATTTCTATTTCCCCGCCGTTTTTCATGGTCTGGTAAATGGTATCATCAATATTGATTCGATCTTTTGGACCGGACGGCACCATGTTTCTTAGCCTTTTTAAGGCTTCCCCTACCATGGACTGGGTGAGGGGGCCTTCAAGGGAGTAATCCTTGTATCTCCTGTCCATGGCGACTTTAACCGCCGACTTGTTTCTTGATACCCCTCCAACCCGCATGCCTCCGGGGTGATATCCCGAGTGACCCACAGGTGAGGTTCCGCCTGTCCCGATCCATTTTTTCCCTCCCTGGTGAGCTTCGGTCTGGTCTTTTAGTCGTTTCTTAAAATATTCGATCAACTCTTCGGGGGAAAGCTTGCTGAGTTCGGATTCGTCCATGCCAAGGGCATCTGCAAGAACTTTAGGATTTTTCAGCCATTCGTCCAGCATGGCCCTTGCCATTTCATCAAGTGCAACTCCATCAAAATCAGGCAACTCTGCCCCGTGAAAATGATGGGCAAAAACCTGATCAAAAAGGTCAAAGTAACGCTCGCTTTTAACGAGAATGGCCCTGGCGGATGTATAGAAATCTTCAAGGCTGTTAACAAGGCCGTTGGAAAGTGCCCTATGAAAAGTCAAAAAGGAAGTCGGACTGACAGGAATCCCAGCCTCTTTTAGTATGTAAAAAAAATCAATAAACATTTTAGTATCGGGTTTTCCGCCGTCCGGTTTAAATAAATCTCCGGCGTTCTACAGAATTAACAGCTTTATTATAATCCTGGCTTTTCTTGAATAGAACTCCCAGAAACGGCATTTCGCCTTTTGCCAGTTTTTTAGGCTTAAAGTCGGGGTCGGCAGAAAGCGCTCTAATCCAGTTTATGAGTTCACGGGTTGCAGGCCGTTTTTCTATGGCATCCAGTTCTCGAAGTCTGTAAAAAGCGGCAACGGCATTTTCCATAAGCTCGTTATCCAGATCGGGAAAATGAACCCGTATAATTTTGCGCATCATCTTGGGATCAGGAAATGCGATATGATGAAAATTGCACCTGCCAAGAAACGGGTCCGACAGGTCCTTTTTTGCATTTGATGTAATAATAAATACCGGTCGATGTATGGTTTTAACAGTTTTATCAATCTCAATGATATCGAATTCCATTTGATCCAGCACATCGAGCATGTCATCCTGGAAATCGGTGTCTGCCTTATCGATTTCGTCGATCAGTAGGACTGACCTGGCCGGAGCCTTGAAAGCCTGGCCGATCTTTCCCATTTTAATATAATCTTCTATATTGCTTACATCCCTGTTTGAATCGCCAAAACGACTGTCATTCAACCGGGTCAGTGTATCGTACTGATAAAGAGCCTCAACCAGTTTCATGCTCGATTTTACGTTCAGCACAATAAGGGGCATATCCAGGTTCTCCGCAATAGCGTGGGCAAGCATGGTTTTGCCTGTACCGGGCTCCCCTTTTAAAAGAAGCGGCATTTCAAGCGCCATGGATATATTTACGATTTGTGCCAGTTCATCATCCAGAACATAGCGGGTTGCTCCTGAGAAATTTTTCTTTGAATCTTCGTTAGCCATTTAGAACCTCATTTATAGTTGCGTGTGACTTGATTATGATGAATTCGCAAAAAGTCTTTGAATCATCGCCGGATGGTGCCCGCAGGAAATACCCTTGGGGTGCTAAGTAAAAAAGGCTCATATACCCCCGTTAAAAATCAGCGGGATAAAAAGGCGTAGCGGTTTTTCAGGGATGAGACTATACATGTAGTATGTCGAATTCCTGAAAAACTGCTACAACGCAGTAGATGAGACTTTTTACGACGCCATCAAATATGATACATCGCTTTCAATCGGTCGGAAACTTCTGCAGTTAATTTAAGCACCTTTTTTGCTAAATCAAGACTCAAAGAACCTGTTCCGCAACTTGGTGTTATCAGGGACTGATCCAGTATTTTCGTCCTGTCGACCCCAAGGGCCTCAATCTCCCTGGCTTTTTCTTCCCACTGGGTTACCAGGGAATCGGCTGTTTCTTTTTCAATATCCTCAGGATTGCCTGTGGGAACAATTCCCCATGCCAGGATTTTACCGGCTTCGATAAATTTTTTAATCAAATTCGAGTATAAAATAAACTTGTCAAAAAAAGAATAGGCATCAAAGCTTATAATGTCCGCAGGAGATTCAAGCAAAACAGACCAGTCGGTATTTGCGCAGACATGTACCCCTGCAAGTCCGCCTTCGGTATGCACGGCTTCAATGACCTCACCAAAGCAATTTGAAATATCATCACCGGAGATGCTGGTAAATTCCGATGAGCCGAAACCGGCAAGTGCGGGTTCATCAAAAAAAATAATGACGGGGCTTTTAAATTTTGAGAGCTGCCTTACCTGCCACATTGCCTTTAGTGCCAGCAGTTTTATCGCTACATCTCTTAACTGATCGTTGTAAAAAATTGCTTTTTTATTTTGATCACACAGGGCTGTAGTAAATGTAAATGGGCCGGTTATCTGTCCTTTGACCGCAACAGGTAGTGTGGAAAGCGAATTTAAATAGTCCGTGAATACATGAAATCCTTTTGCTGTATCGTCGGTTAGAATAAATCTTGAGTCACTGATATCCTTCTCCCCTTCAATGACAGCCATGTAATCTTCATAAAACTCAACAAGCTGATTATCAAAATTGACGTCAGTGGTATCTATATACACTTTGCCTTTTTCTGTTTTAAGACCAGGCAAACCCGGGATAAACTGTTCAAGCATCCCTTCTTCCCTGTAAGCAGGAAGTTGAACCCACAAAGGGATTTCAGGTGTATGATTCATCACCAGTTCTGTTGCCTCTTGGTGATCTTTTATGGGAAGACTTCCTATCAGTAACGGAAGGCAGTTGGCCTGAAATTTC
>JASJGP010000435.1:0-3647 GCA_033791485.1 Desulfobacterales bacterium
AGGCTGGCTGAGATAATCTCCAAAAGTAAATATAAAAGCATACCGGTAGTAAGTGAGGGAAATAAACAGAAAGGTATTCTTTCCTTTTATGATTATAACGAAGCAATATTTGACGAAAACCTGAAAGGGCTGGTAGTAGCCAAAGATATCGCAACTTCGGATGTTGTTACCATATCAACGGATGATAATCTTTATAATGCCCTGGAAAAAATTACTTTTAAAGATTTTGCCATCCTCCCAGTTGTATCCCCGGATGATCCCGCGCAACTAGTGGGTGTCCTGACCCGCAGGGATATCATGGGTGCGTATAATAAGGCTGTGATTAAAAAATCGCTATACAACGAGTGAGCATACTTTTTTTAACAAGGAGTTACACGGAAATTTCACAGGTACTAAAAAACTAAAATTCCGTGAGTCTCCGTGCAACTCCGTGGTTAATATTTTCAAAAGGTTAATCGGTTAATACGTCATTTACTTCTTTTTCTTCTTCCTCAATCAGTTTGGCTTCTTCTTCCATGGGTATTTCCTGGACTTTTTTAAGTTTGCGTTCAATGGCGCGGGTCCTTACTTCCGCATTGTCTATTGTGTTGCTGGCTTCCTGGAGTTTCTGTTTTGTTTTTGCCAGAACATAACCGACTTTGCCGAATTCTGTTTTTACTACACCCAGCAATTCCCATACTTGGCTTGAACGCTTTTCTATGGCCAGTGTCCTGAATCCCATATAAAGGCTGTTGAGCAGTGCGGCTAGTGTGGTCGGTCCGGTAACAACGATGCGGTATTCACGCTGGAGCATATCGCACAAACCAGGGCGGCGGAGCACCTCTGCATACAATCCCTCAACAGGTAGAAACATAATGCCGAAATCAGTGGTATTCGGGGGATCAATATACTTTTCCCTGATTTGTTTTGCTTCGGCCTTTATGCGTATTTCCAGACTTTTTACCGCTTTTTCGGCCAGCTCCTTGTCCGCATTTTCCTGCGCATCAATCAGCCGCTGGTAATCTTCCTGGGGAAATTTGGAATCTATCGGCATCCAGACGACTTTTTCCTTGTCTGAATCCTGTCCGGGAAGTTTTATGGCAAACTCGACTCTTTCATTGCTATTGGGTTTCGTGGCAACATTCACAGCATACTGATCCGAAGTTAAAATCTGTTCAAGAATATTGCCCAGTTGGATTTCACCCCATGTGCCTCTGGTTTTCACGTTGGTTAACACTTTCTTTAAATCACCGACCCCGGTGGCAAGGGTGCGCATTTCTCCAAGCCCCTTGTACACCTGTTCAAGACGTTCGCTGACCTGTTTAAAAGATTCACCAAGACGCTTTTCCAGGGTAGATTGCAGTTTTTCATCGACCGTAGCCCGCATCTGTTCCAGTTTTTTGCTGTTATCCTCCTGCAACGCGCGAAGCTGATTTTCCATGCTTAAGCGCATTGTCTCTAATTTTTTTTCGTTGAGCTTGGTCATATCTCCAAGCTGTTTGGAAAAAGAATCGAGCTGGCCTTTTTGCATACCGGCGTTTTCCGTCATCCGTTTTAGCAATGAATCACTGAAATCCTTTAAGGATTTGCTGAGTTCCTCGCGCGCGGTTTTCGCACTGCCAGCTGTTTCTTCCCTGTTCCTGGAGATCTCGTCTTTTATGACAAGTTCGGTTTGCTGATGCCTGTTTTCAAGGGATGACAAACTTTCTTTCAGTTTAGCTATAGTCTCATCCGATTTGCGGTTAATTAGAATAACGAGAAGGATAATTGAAAAAACTGAGAGCAGGCCAACAAGCAATAATAATGTTTCATTCATTAACATTAAATAGTCCTTTTTTATTTTTGTTTATCACGAATTGCCACGGCAATTTCATTTAATTATTTGATCCACTAAACATTAAAATCCACCCAATCCACAAATTTATTACCAGTGATATTTTGTGTCCTTCCGTGGTGAAAAACTATACGGAAACGCACCTTTCGAGTCAAGAAATAATCCTTTGCGTTATCCGCTGCTTTATGTCCAAATAATTGATAATATCAAAGAACTTCTTCTTGATAATAAAAGGCGGATCATGTATTTTGCATTCTGTATCGCATATTGTTCATAATGATAAGGAGACAGCTATGTCAAAACAGGGATATTGGGCGGATAATTATATAAAAAATAAACGTTCGGCTTTAGATGCGATTAAATTAATAAAACCCGGCCGGAGAGTCTTCATCGGTTCTTCATGTGGAGAACCGCAATATCTTGTCAAGGCACTTTCTGAAGCTTCAAGCCGATTGACTGATATCGAAATCGTTCGTTTGCTTTCCCTGGAAAGCACGCCATTGACTCTGATTGCAAATAAAACCATGGATCATGCATTAAATATCAGGTCTTTTTACCTGGGCTCCGCCAAACCAAAAGGGCTGGCAAGAAATATGCGCTTTATAACCCCAATGAACCTTTCAGCTATTCCCCGTCTCTTTAGAAGCAGAATGCTGCCTATAAATGTAGCCCTGATTCAGGTTTCACCACCTGATGATTTCGGATGGATGAGTCTTGGAATTTCTGTGGATATAACACAAGCAGCCGCTTTGTCCGCTGACCTTGTTATTGCTCAGGTTAATTCCAGGATGCCAAGAGTGCTTGGCCAAAGCTTTATCCATGTAAATGATGCGGATGTTTTTGTTGAACATGATGAAGAGCTGCTCACAATAGGTGAAGCGCCTGAGCTGGAGTCCGCAAACACAATCGGCAGCATCATCGCAAGGCTCATTGAAGATGGTTCTACAATCCAGATAGGTCTTGGTACGACCCACCAGGCAGTCCTCACAGGCATGTCGGACAAGAATGATCTGGGCATTCATACACAGTACCTTACAGACGACATCATGCACCTTGTATCAAGAGGTGTTGTAACAAACCGTAAAAAAGGATTTAACGAAGGAAAGCTAGTGGCAAGCAGCGCCATCGGTACAAAGGGGCTCTATGAATTTATGGATGACAACCCGGCTCTTGACTTTCACCCTTCGGATTATGTGAACGATCCGGGAATTATTTCTCGCCACAACAGGATGGTTTCACTGAACGTGGCATTGGCTATGGACCTGACCGGGCAGGTTGCTGCAGATGCTTTGCCGCATAACTATTTTTCCGGGATGACCGGCATGCTCGACTTTGTCAGAGGGGCCGCCCTGGCAGAAGGAGGTAAATCGATCATTATGCTCATATCAACTTCGAGAGATGGTAAGAAAAGCCGCATTGTTCCGACGCTTGATACTGCTGTTGTTGTTCCAAGAGGTGATGCCCATTATGTGGTTACGGAATTCGGAGCGGTGAATCTTTTCGGAAAAAGCTTACAGGAGCGAGCACGGGCTATGATAAGTATCGCACATCCTGACTTTCGGAATGAACTTTTTTATGAGGCCAAAAAAATAGGGTTGCTAAGTGAAGCACGAACTTTAAAGGAATCGATTAAACACGGTGTTTATCCGTTTAAGCTTGAGGAAATCAGGGAGATCGACGGAGAAGAGGTAACCATTCGTCCTGCAAAACCGGTGGATGAAAGAAGGATACAGGAGCATTTTTATAACCAGGATAAAACCGATATTGTTTCAAGATTTTTCCATGAAAAAAGAAGTTTTGTGCGTGACGAGGCGGAGGGTGTCTCCCAGATAGA
>JASJGP010000436.1:0-3083 GCA_033791485.1 Desulfobacterales bacterium
CCTTTTTTTCAATTTTAGCCGGTTTCATTCCAGTAATGCTTTTGCTTGGCGGCGGTCTGGCTGTTTACCTGGGTTTTGACGAGCTTAAAGACACCTGGGGAAAAAGTGATGATGAAAAAGATGACGACCAAGCCAAAAGCCCAATTGAAACGCCAAAAAAAGAAGTTGTAGCAGAACCAAAGCAAGAAAAAGAGACAAAAAAAGAAAAAGAGATGACCGCAGGCGATACTGTTTTGAATATTATCGAAAAAAGCAGCAAAGGGGTTGATACCGCCTCAATACAAAAAGAGACAGGCTTTACAACAAAAAAAATTCATAACCTTGTTTACAAACTGAGAAAACAGGGCAAAATCATAAGTGAGCGCAAGGGCTTTTATAAAAAAGCATAAACCACAATTAAGAATCCAAGCCCGTCGAAGATCCCGTAAAGCGGGGAAGGACGTGGCATTGATTTACCCCCTCGAAGGGACTGTAAGATACACAAGGTTTAAAGTACCTAAAGTTTAGATGTCCCCCTACTAATATTTCAAGCCTGGTAACATCATTTAGATTAAAATAGCCCAAGACAGCTTTTACGGGTATTTTTCACACAGTCTGTTCAGAGGTTATCCCTTCTTTAATCTCTTTCCTGTCTTCAGGAAATAATTCATAGATTTTTCCCAAAAGGTTACTGCTTCAAGAAATGCCTCTTCAGTGAAATTATCGATAAAGTCATTTCCTGACGGCGTAATGGCTGTGTACGTATAGGAAATATCTACAAAAGAGCTATTCTCATCTTTGGATTTAACCGCTATTTTTAGTGCACACGTTCTGGAGTTATGCGTGAACCGGGCAAATTCAACTCCATATGTTTTGGAATCATGTTTCGTGACGATCCAGACTGTATCTTCTTCGCCTTCATATGGCGTACTGAATACTGCCCCTTCTTCAACTAAACCGGATTCAGAATAGAACATGTTATATCGCCACCCATCGAGCCAGTCAGTTTCACGTACTGGGCACAGTAGTGGAAACACTTTCGCTGGTGTTGCATTGATTGTTTGCCGATATTCTCTCGTTATTCTTTGAGGGCTAAATTCTGTGATTCCCACCAACATTCTCCTCTTATATTGATTGGCATAATAACGGCAGCCAGGTTAAACCATTTTATATCGTTAACAGTGTTTCTTCCTTTGTTAAAAGCTCCGTAAGCGGAACTCCCCAATATTTAACTTCTATATTCATTTTTTCTAATATTTCCGTAACTCCTAATTGATCTGCACAGGCTTTACATGCAGTTATGTGAACACCTGCATCTAATGCTTCCTTAACCTTTTTTTGCATTTTGACATCTTCACACACCAGTTTAGCAGGTGCGCCCCAAATAATGAGGGTAACTTTTTCCCACCAACCATGAATCAGAGAATTTACGGTATACATGAAGACCATCTTTTCTGCTGTTATCGGATTATCATTTGTCCATAATACATAAAGATGTGTTTTATTACTCATCTTTTAACTCCCTTTTAATTTTTGGTTTAAAGCTGTGGATCAACTGCCGGCGGTATGGCTTTTCAAGCTCTCAATGCACTAATGATAAACCGGCCAGCTTGTTCGATCAGGTGCATTAGTCTTGTTAAGTTGCCACTTGGCCACCAGCCCGTACCCAATAGATGATGCTGGCTAAGAGAAAGTAGATGCCGACAAATTCAATTAGCAAGTTGAGAAGATAGAACCAAAGGCGACCTATAAATGGGACGGGAAGGATCGTCAAAATGGCCACGAAGGCAAAGCAACCTATAGAGTAAAAAGTATAGTAGTAACCCTGAGCAATAAGCCCAGACAGAAAGAACAGAGTGATATTCACAATAATTAAAAGGTTGTTGAGCCGAGAGAGGTTTGCCCAAAATATCACCATATAGTTTCTGAAGGATTCATCAATCCTAAAATACATACCCTGTTCCTTTAATAGACCGTTTAAAGACTACAAAACATCTAACTTGTTGTTTTCTATAGAAGACCCCCTAACCGTAAAGCTGAAGCAATTACTTGAAAAAACCAACAACACCCTCGGTATGAGAACTTAACGACCGAGACAAATCGCCCGACCCTTCAAATCAAATACAATTGTATGTGTTTCTATCCTCAACTTTTATCTCCAAAGCTACGATTAAAGCTTATTTGTCAAATGCACAAAATTTATTTCTTAGAAACTAAAATGCTTTCCTGGCCCGGGCAATATCATCCACGTCTCCCATAGTAATTAATGTCATTCCTGAAGTAAGAACCTGCGAAGCAGGTGGATTAAATTTTATTTCCCCGTTATCATGTCTTACAGCAAGAATAAGAAGATTGAATTTTGCCTTTAATCCTGATTCATGAAGATTTTTTCCTGCAATACTGGAATTTTCTGAAACTATTATTTGATGAATCCTTAAGTTACCCTGTTTACTGCGGAGCATCCTATCAAGGAAATCAACGACTGTGGGACGAATCATTTCGGAAGCCATTCTAAGAGCCCCGATTGTATTGGGAGACACAACACTGTTTGCTCCGGCCATTTTAAGTTTCGGCAACAGCTTTTGATTGATCATTCTGCTTACAATTCGCATTTTTTTATTTAACATTCTTGCGGTCATGGTGACATAGAGGGTATCTTTATCAGAAGGAAGGGTGATGATGATTCCGGCTGCATTTTCAATACCTGCAGCCACCAGATTCTCATCATCTGTGGCATCTCCTTCAACATATAGCAGGTCAGTCACTGATTTGCAGCGCTGGATATTTTCCTGATCCTGTTCGATCAGAACAAAAGGTTCCTTGTTCTTTGTAAGCTCTTCAATGACCGGACGTCCGGTTTCTCCTCCGCCACATACAATATAATGATTTTTCATTTTGCTTATTCGTTTAAACATCTTCTTTTTCCTCAAGATTCCTGAAAGTTCTCCTTCGATTATCAGAGCAGTCACGGTGCTTATTCCGTATAGAATAATACCCATGCCGAAAATAATAAGAAGCATGGTAAATATCTCGGCAGGAACATTTCCCGTAACCTCTATTACTTCACCAAATCCTACAGTAGTCAGGGAGATTACCGTCATATA
>JASJGP010000437.1:0-2804 GCA_033791485.1 Desulfobacterales bacterium
ATCCTCTGAGATTTTTAAAACCTTTCTTATAAAAAATATACTACCCCAAAGGCCTATTGCATAATTCACAAATGACCCGAGTACATTTCCAAACGTAGCAACGCTGACTAATATTACCGGATTTAAATGATTCAATAATAAAAAACCAAGAACAACTTCTGAGCTTAACGGCAGTATTGTTGCTGCTAAAAATGAGGTAAAAAAAAGCCCCATATAACCAAATTCTGTAAAGTATTCCATGTAGTAGACATTACAATTTTCGAATAAACATTTATATCCAACAGATATCATAGTTCAAGTACCCTATCAACTTATAAACAAATATCCCTGAAGCCCTGTAAAATTACAACCGGTTCGCCTGTAAAATACATAAATCATCAGAATTAATAAAAAACAATCCTTGCTAAAATTTTAAAACTCTTTAATAAACATTGAAACATTAAATTCACCAATAATAAAAAGGAAATTAACTTGTTAGGTACATTAGTAAATGTTGCAGCTATTATTGCAGGGAGCCTTGTTGGACTTATTTTCAGGGGTAGAATATCTGAAAAATATAACAAGCCGATCATACAGGCCGTGAGCCTTGGTGTGATCCTCATTGGTCTAAAAAGTGCTTTTAAATGTAATGATTTTATTCTGATAATTATCTCTCTTGCTCTTGGCACTCTTCTGGGGGAACTGTGTAAAATTGAACACAGACTGGAAAATGTTGGGGCTTGGATTGAAAATAAATTCTTAAAAAAAGGAGGAACTTTTGCAGAGGGCTTTGTGACAACATCTTTACTCTATTGTGTTGGCGCAATGGCGATTGTGGGTTCTTTAGAAAGCGGTCTGACTGGCAATCATAGTACCCTTTTTGCAAAATCAACCATTGATGGCATCGCAGCAATAATATTTTCATCTACCATGGGAATCGGGGTTTTATTCTCTTCCGTTTCAGTGCTTTTATATCAGGGAACAATCACTCTTGCGGCTGAATATGTAAAACCGTTTCTGGTCCCAGAAGTCATATCCCAAATGTCATCTGTTGGCGGGCTTTTAATTGTGGGTCTCGGTATAAACATGCTTGGAGGACATAAAATTAAAGTCGGCAATATGCTGCCTGCTGTTTTTATCCCGCTTGTTTATTATATTGGCATGCAGATTTTTATTAAATAAAGATCAAAGCAAAACACTTCCCATTTTTTTCTATATAGTTTCTTCCCCAACCCCAACCGCTATTAATTCCCGCTCAAACTCACCAGCTGGTTAAGTTGTGATGGTTAACTATCGCTATAACCGTTTAGGCAGCAACAAACTCACGAATTTAATTTCTGCGGAAAATTGGCCTACACATGGAATCGAAAATATGGCTCGGATGGCGTCAGGAGAGCAGTCTCAACCTCTGCGTTACAATACTGTTCAAGCATTCGGGCCACGCGGTCCCGAACTGATATAGCCCGTTTCTCACTGTCTTCACCGAGTCCATCGATGTTCATGACCATGGCTTGCGTTTCTTCGGTAATACGGGTCTGATACCCATTCCGCCAGTTCCACCGCCGGCACATTACCTCCCGGGTTTCCGCAACCATGTAAATAATCTCCCCGGAATCCGGGTGGTCTGTTTTCATCGGATCATTAAGGGGGGTGAACTTTTCATCCCCTTTTGCGAAACGAAGTTCGAGGATTTCTCCCGCTCGAAGTATGTCATCCCCACCGACCGGCAGGGCACCCCGGATCGAGTTGTCGTTCATGATCGCCACCGCCTTGTTGATAAAAGGAATGGAAGCACCGGGTTTCTGAACCCGCTTAAGGAGCGCAAGATGAGCGGGTGGGAACTTTTTCGGATTGACTCCCAACTCCCGGTAGGTTTCCATCCAGGCGGCTGTTCTCGGGTCTGTTGTCAAATCGACGGGGTTGGCGGCTGCGTTGACGAGTGCATCATTCAAAAGAGACTCGAGCTGGGTGGCTGATCCTCGATTATCCATCTTACATGCTACAACGATGCCGCGACGAAAGCTGTGGAACTTATCGAAAACCTGTTTGTGTACACGTGTTTCCGGCATAGAATATTTCCTTAATGGCACAACTCTGACAGGCTGGTGAGTGGCGAACGTTATAAACTTCTTATCTTCGATCCATCTTTGTCTTTCTTGGTGATTTATATACAAACCAATCTTCTTTGGTTATTTCATGAAAATAGTCTGCTTCATCAATTAATATCTTGGCAGCTGTTTTTTTTACCGCAGCAATTTCTACCCTTACACCTTCACCCTTCAGATGTATAACCAAATCCACATAATCCGAATCCCCTGACATGATGATAATGGTGTCAACCTTTGAAGCGAGTTGTGTGGCTTTGATAGAAAGTGGAATATCGGCCGATTTATGACACGGAATAACAGAGCCATAATAGTTTTCATGTAATCGATCAGCGAATTTGGAAGATATGGACTTGCCTTCCCTAAAATAAAGCAGCCGGTTTAATCCTCTATCATTCAGCAATTTCGGGATCAACATATCGAAATTGATCATGGCGTTTTTTGTTTTAGACAGTCCATGAATACTCCGTTCAATATTGTTCCCATCGCACAGTATGGCTACCGATTGATTAATTAAGATATTTCCCATAATTGTTTTCCCTTTAAATTGATGAGAGCCTATAGCCCCTTTTTTTGTCCATTAAAAGAACCGTACAACAAAATTTATTAAAACAGCAAAAAATACAATAAAACCGACTATGATTGCAAGATAGATTAAAATTTTTATAAAACCCATAGATATCTCAACGTTTGATTCTACCCGTACTGAAAATATTTTTT
>JASJGP010000438.1:0-3880 GCA_033791485.1 Desulfobacterales bacterium
TTTATCCGGAATGCGACCACACAGATATTGAAAAGCAATGCCGTAAAACCTGGTCCGGCCCGCTTGTTATGGCAGAGGATCTGATGAATATAGATTTTACTTAAATAATGCTGATAGTCTTCTAGATGGGACGTTTTGAAATTGGCTCATACTTATAGACAATTCGCCACTGGTTAAGGCTTTTAGTTTTTAGTTTTCTTGCTACCGATACAACGTTTTTAAGTCTATTATTTTCTTGCGCACCTGTTCCTTGAGAGTATCAATCGTAAGGTCTTTGAATAACGCATAGGGAATCGGTTTGCCGAAAACTACGGAAACGGTTTGAGGCTGCAGGTACCAGCTGTTCTTGTTGTTAAATTCATACAACCCGATTAAGGCAAAAGGAAGAATATCTGCTTTGGCTTCTTTGGCAAGATGAAAAGGACCTTTTTTAAACGTTCCGATTTTTCCAGTCAACGTTCGGTGACCTTCCGGAAGAATGATAATAGATGTACCGGAATTAATCACCTGTTTTGCTTTTTCCAAAGCTTTTACTGCTTCGACTATATTTTTACGCTGTATGGGAATGTTACCCCATTTCCGTGTTAAATATCCCCACAATGGTAGAGAAAAGTGATAAGCTGCCTCCACACCCACCCCGTGCATCGGAAGAGCTGCGGGTACAGCAAAAACATCAAAAAGGCTTTCATGATTTCCCATTACTATGTATGAATGTTTTTGGTCAACGTTTTCAAGTCCAAGGGTTTTTAAATTCACCCCCATGATCAGTAGTTGCATTCTTGCCAGGATACGAACAGCCGGATAGATTGTTTTGGGAGAGAACAGGATCATACCGAGAGCAATGATACAGAAGAATACAAGAAAAAATAGCAATCCTATTGTCCAAAGCAAGGCTGACCAGAGCGATACTGAAAGGATTGACTTCACGAGAAGTATCTCACCTGTCCGGGTAAAATGGTGATCTGTGTTGGGGCGGTCCCGAAAATTTCTCCGTCCGGGAGCATTGTTTTTTCAGGTATGGTATGGATCCTTGCTGTTTTTCCCTGATAAAATGTAACCGCAGGGTTGTCGCCATGGGTTCCCTTGAATATTTTCGGAAATGTCGATATCAGATTGGCTCTGCTTATCGGTGACAATACTACTACGTCGAAAAGACCATCATCGATTTTTGCCGCGGGTGCCATCAGCATATTGCCGCCGGTAAATCTTGAATTGCAGATTTCAACAAAACAGTTTTTCCCCGAAATGATATGACCATCTATTTCCATTTCCAGGGAATGGAATTTCAACCTCATGGTGCGGTACAGTACGCCGATGATATAACTCAGATCGCCTGTCCATCCAAACCGTGCGGCTGTTTGGGCTACATCGGTAACAAACCCCAACCCCATCAAATTAACAAAAAAATACACATCTTCACCCTGGGTAAAGCGGCACACATCGACCGCCCTTGTGGTCCCACGGCAAAGAGCCGCAAATCCGTCTTCTTCGGTAAAAATCTCAAGATCCCTGGCAAAGGAGTTTCCACGTCCGGCCGGGATGATTCCCAGCGGCGGTAATTCGTTGTCATTATGGTATTTAAGCAAACCGTTCAACACATGGTAGTTCGTTCCGTCCCCGCCCACACTCACGATTCCATCATATTCCGCTAAGGATATGTTTTTAATTATTTCAGCGGCATGACCGTGGTACTGTGTGACAAAAAGATTAAACCTGATATTCTCTTCTTTAAGCCGTTTTTCAGCTAACAACAGTAATTTTTTAACTTTTTTTGCGCCAATACGCGGATTTACGATAAGAGCAATTTTCATGTGTTATACACCTCTACAGCAAATGTGGAACATGCTGACCTTGCCTAAAAATATGACATGATCGCCGATAATGCAAAAGTAACTTTTCATAATGCACTTAGACGTATTAACTTTGTTTTGGATGCTCCGGACTCTGGAACCCTCCCCGCAAAGCGAACAAAATATTGGAAAAAGCGAGTTTTGCGCCATTTCACAATTATTATCCCCTTACAGCTCCTTGAGTCCTCATTTGAAGAAGTTGCCAAAATAAGATATGGGGTCGGTAACTCTTATTTTACCCTTGTCATAGGGCCTCTTTATTTCTGCAACAATCTGTACGGCCTTTTTGGGGTTAAGACGCTCGGCATAATAGGAGAGTGATCTCGCTATTGAATCGTTCGAGTATTTAACCTCTATCAACTCTTCCAGTTCCCCTTCTTTAATAATTGCAAAATCAACTTCTCGGCCTTCTTTGTCACGGATATATCGCAATTCATATTTATACCCCTGGCTGTCTTCGAGATAGTGCAATCGTTTTAGGAGCGATGTGGCAACAAGGTTTTCAAAACGGGCCCCTTCATCACCCAGCACGTCACCATTATCAAAAAAGTAGACCTTGGGCGGTTTTCTTACCGCTCGCGGCAATGACTTTGTATAGGGCCTTACGCTGAACACCAAATACATTCTCTCCAGAGTTTCCAGCCATGCCTTTGCCGTCTTTGGAGAGATTTCCAGGTCCCCGGCAAGATTTGACATAACGACCAGACCACCTACCCTGTGCCGCAACAGGTCCAGAAACATGCTTAATAGCTGAATGTCCCTTACCGGCTCCATATCCCGGACATCTTCTCTTAGAACCCTGTCAAAGCGCTCCCGCCGCCAGCGTCTCGCGGTACGTTCATCACCCTCCAGAAACGGCTCAGGGAACCCTCCAAGCGTCATCAGACGTTTGAAAGCATCTTTTGGAGAAATCCCCTTTGGGATCTCATCGAGGGTGAAAGGATGCAACCGCCAGTAGTGGTATCTTCCCAACAGGGAGTCACCGCCTCGACGATAGACATCAAGACGGGCTGAACCCGTAATCAGAAATGAATGGAGATCGTGAGACACGTCATATATCCCCTTGATCCATCCCTTCCACTTGGGGAACTTGTGCAACTCGTCAAATACGAGCAGCGGATTATCCGTGCTCCACCTTTTTCGAAGAATATCCTGACGGTCTTCGTCAAAATCCCAGTTAAAATAACGCCCACCAGGGTAACTACTGTTGAGGACGGCCTTTGCAAGAGTTGTTTTACCCACCTGCCGGGGACCGCCTACGAAAACCATTTTTCTTTTCAGGTCATTCAGAATATGGGATGTTATATAGCGCATATGTCTATTTTACCCATAATTCCAAAACAGTCAAGGCTATTTTGGATTCAAGGTACAGAAATAAAAAACCCACCGGTATTCTGAATGAATCTGATGGGGGTATATATATCACTGCCCAGCTGCTGGCAGATGCGGAATTGTGGTACGGCCCTAAAGTCTTCTACAGTTATTCGGTTGCCGGTCAGAACTACGAAAACGTCACCTTATCCTTTAAACAAGATTCCCATACGCAAAGCAAAGAATATGCTGAATCGATTATAGCTAAATACCCCCCGGGAGGTGCGGTGACCGTATATTATAAACCGAACAGTCCGAGCAATTCTACGATAGAGACCGGCCTGGGTGATGGCTGGGTCAATCGGCTCTGCCGTTTCTTATTTCCCGCACCACTTTAAATCTGAAAACGTTTGTAAATCGAAACAATTAATTTACCCTGAATTGTCCCCTTTTTATGGTGCGAATGGTGGTGGGGACGGCAATAAATAGGCATTAAAAAATGAAAATTACGAATTGCGGAGCTGAATTTTGGTGATTCTGTTGTTAACCATTCCAAATGAATTCTTGAGAATGCAGGCGGAATAATTATTTTTTAAATTCATTTCTTTTTAACAAGTATTACATTCCCTGAAAGAACCAATAACAACCCGATAATTGATGACAATGTCCAGATATATCCTTCGAAAAAAGTAGAAATGAGAAGTGCAACCACAGGAACA
>JASJGP010000439.1:0-5303 GCA_033791485.1 Desulfobacterales bacterium
CCTTTTTGGACTGTTGTTTGTGTTTGGAATCGTTTTCGCCTGGATAAGTGATAGGATTATTCCTCACATTGGATTTACGCCTTGCGAATCATGCATGGATTCCCATTGTGAAGAATGCCTGCCCGGTAAAGGTAATCAGGAGAGTATCCGTGATATTTTTCGACCAGCAAATCTCATCGTAAATTTTCAGAAGCTTGGCTTTACCCGGTTTCTTCTCCTGGTGCTTATCGTCTCTTTCATGGTTTTAATAACAACGGGAACTCTTGGCCCACCCACCTGGGACTGGAAACGCATTACCTTTATATGCCTTTCAATGTGCACATTATTCATTATTATAATTTGTTCCGAACACTATCTTGAATCCCATATCTGGGAACACATCATAAAGAAGCACCTGTTTAGTGTCTTCCTGTGGAGTTTCGGCGCCCTTCTTTTTGTGCACTGGGGCCTGGCCTTCTGGAACCTGGATAGCTTTATCCATGACCATATGATGTGGGTTCTGCTGATCGGAGCTTTAATGGGAATTATTCCTGAATCAGGCCCGCATCTTATATTTGTTATGATGTATGCACAAGGTCTTATACCCTTTTCAGTTCTATTGACCACATCATTTGTACAGGATGGTCACGGCATGCTCCCCCTTCTTTCTTATAGTCTTAAGGATTCTGTTCTGATTAAAATTTTCAATCTTATTTTTGGACTATCTGTTGGGAGTTTCTTTTATGTCCTGGGTTTCTGATAAAGGCACATGTATTTGTTTCAAAATCGAAAGAGCTTGACACAGTCAAACCCGCTGGTATGGTTATCCAATTATTCTACGAGGAATATTGAGGATGATTGGTCGTCTTTTATACCGCAGCGACCCTCCGGGTTATGAGGGCACCCTTTCTTTAAAAGAAGTTTAAAGATGGAAGCACATGTGGGAGTGGATAAACAATCAGACAGGAGGCAAAAACTTTGGTAGCAAAGGATTATTACAATACTTTCGGACTCACGCTTGAAGCCTCAGAGCAGGATATCAAAAAGGCATATCGCAAACTTGCCATGCAATATCATCCCGACAGGAATGGGGGCAATCCTGAAAGCGAAAAACGCATAAAGGAAATCAATGAAGCCTATCAGATTCTGGGAGATGAAGAAAAAAGAAGGCGCTATGACCTCCAATATAGACAGTCCTTCGAAAATCACGTGTTTTTTGAAGAAGGCATGGATGACGATTTTGTTGCTGTGCTCCAAAAATTTTATCAAATGGGTTTTAATACAAAGCGAACCAGGGGTTGCAAAAGAGGGGGTTTCGGTAGAGGTGGCTGCGGAAGATGGAAGAAGGACTTTTTATAAAATCAGATTAAATGTAGCACCAGAAAAGGAATGAAATAAAAAACAATCAGCAAGAAAGAACTTCGAGAACTAAAAACAAAGCCCAGCGTGATTCAAGCCAGGCTTGATCTACTGGAAATACGAATCGGGGGGATTCAGCTGGAAACCCCTGTGACTTCCCAATGAGTGGCATGTATTGATGCGGAAAAATGTTTGGCATGCGGGATCTGCCGGGAAGCCTGCCCCGTAAGGGCAATTACAATCGAGGAATATGCGCGGGTTGATACATAAAGATGTATTGGTTATGGTCGCTGTGTAAAGGAGTGTTCGAAAGGCGCTCTTTCTCTTCGGCCAACCCATTTTTCTGCTCAATATCAGACCAGATCCTGGAGAATGGCCAATAGACCACCCAGGAGGATTAATTATGCAATGTGATCGTTGCAAAAGTGTAATACCAGAGGGAGAAGAAATGGAGCTTCATGGGCAGGTGCTCTGCGAGGATTGTTACATGGATCTTCTTTCACCGCTAAGGGCATGTGACCCATGGGCTGTTCATAGCGCCAAGACGTTTTTGAAAAATGGTAGCTCCGAACTTAACCTTAGCTCTGTTCAACAAAAAATGCTTGAAATCCTTCAGGATGAGGGTCCTCAGGAAAGAGCGAATCTATGTGAAAAGCTTAAAATAAAAGAGACAGATCTTGAAAGAGATCTTGCCACCTTGCGCCATATGGAAATAATAAGGGGTGAACTCAAGGGCGGGAAAATATTGATATGTCTCTGGCAATGAATGCTTTTGGAAACTATATCAAAAGAGGATAAACCAATGAAAATATCTGTTTGTGGAAAAGGAGGAAGCGGGAAAAGCGCTTTAACCAGTTTGTTGGCCAATCAGGCTGTATCCAGGGGGCTTGGAGTCCTTGTGGTAGATTCAGATGAATCAAACTCCGGGCTTTACAAAATGCTTGGGTTTGAAAGCCCGCCGGTCCCGCTTATGGAGCTTATAGGAGGAAAGAAAAAACTAAAAGAAAAAATGAGAAAGCCCAACGTTTTGGCAGAAAGTCATCTCTTTGTTAAGGATATTCCTTCTGAGCATCTAATCAGAAGAAACGGGCTTATGCTGGTTAGCATAGGAAAAATTCTTCAAGCCTTTGAAGGATGTGCCTGTCCCATGGGGGTATTAAACAGGGAATTCTTGAAAAAACTTCGCCTCAGTAAAAATGAAATCGCAATCATCGATATGGAAGCAGGTGTCGAGCATTTTGGACGGGGTATTGATGAAGCTATTGACCGGGTACTTCTGGTGGTTGAACCATCGTTTGAATCCATTGCGTTGGCGGAGAAGATAAAAGAAATTACCGCCGGAATGAACAGGGCGGTCTCGGCGGTTTTAAATAAAATAGACTCAGAGAAAATTGCCCATAAGCTTAAAGACAAGCTAAAAACCAGGAACATAGAAGTCATTGGGACTATTCCAAACGACCCATTGGTATTCGAGGCATGCCTGGAAGGCCAAGCCATCGGCGCTGGAGATGCCTTTCATGCGGCAGGAAAGGTCCTGGATAATTTGCTAACAGAAATATAGATATTAGATCAGGAGGCGAATATGTGTTTGAGCACTGTGTATATGGATTCGGGGAATGAACAAAAGGAAATAATGAAAGATGTAGCAAGCATAGAGGCTGAAGGCCAGGGCTTTTGGTTAATCAATCTGTTTGGGGAAAAAAAGTTTATTGAGGGCACTATTCAAACCGTTGACCTCGTGGACAAAAACTCTGTCATGCTCAGAAAAGAAAAGTCGGATTGATCTTCTATTTGGTAAAACATGGTTTCCGTAACCGACTCTAATCAAAACTTTTATGCCTTTATCTGGCATGCATTGTTTTTGGCGTTTGTTTCCACATTTGTTGATGTCAATACCGTTCTTTCTTCATTTATATTGAAAATCGGGGGCTCCAGCATTCATGTGGGAATGATCACTGCAATTTCTGTCGGCCTGCCGATGATCACACAATTATTGTTTGCGGGTTTTCTTTCGGGCCGGTCTCGCAAAAAGCCGTTTCTGCTTATGGGAATATATATTCGTGTATTTGCCCTGGCAGGAATGGGTTATACGCTGACAATATCCGATTCCAGTGACCACATGCGGCTTTTGATGATGGTGTTTTTATGGATTGGCATATTTTCCCTTAGTGGTGCCTTTGCTGAAATTTCATATACGGATATTCTGGGTAAAGTCCTGCCGCGGACACAAAGAAAGAGGTTTTTAGTCTTCAAACAACTCATCTCTTCAACGGGAATGCTGGTTTCGTCGATCGTAGCGAGCCGGTTGGTAATTAGATTACCATACCCTGTAAACTACACGATGCTTTTTTTTATAGCCGCGTTATTGTTATTTATAGCTGCTTTCGGTTTTTTAATGATCAAAGAGGATACAGGCTATACCGGCTATTATTCCGGAATGATTCACATTATTCGATCCATACCGCGGGTGATAAAAAACGAATCAAATTTGATCAATTTCATTATATTGGTCAATTTGATCAGCCTGGGGATAACGATCATCCCATTTTACTTGGTCTTTTCCAAATCCATTTTTGGTTTGACAAACAATCAAATTGGAAATTTTCTCTTTTTGCTATTCCTGGGGATGATTATCTCGACTTTTTTCTGGGGCCTGGTTGCAAACCGTTTCAGATATAAAGGGGTATCATTCGGTGGTATTTTAATCGGTGGGCTTTTGCCGATTACCGCACTAATTGTATCGAGATTTGGGATGGGTGTATATCAATGGATTTTTTTTCTGGCCGGATTTTCAATTTCGGCAGCGAAAATATCTTATCAGGGCATTCTGCTTGAAATCACCAATAATGATAATCGGGCCATATTCACGGGAATCGTCGGAACCCTGAGTCTAACCACGGCTATTTTTCCCCTAATGGCCGGTGTCTTAATAAAGCACTTCGGTTTTAATATTGTTTTTACAATGATTTCTCCCATGATCATAACGGCTATTTTTTTTCTCTGGCGCATCAAGTGTCCCACAGCTTAAGTTCCGACGAAGACCTCGCCGGTTGGACAATGACATAGGGACGGGAAATCCTTTTTAAGATACACTATTAGGTTTTGAAAAAGTCTAATATATTTGATATATGACTACAATATTGATCTTGTGGTTATATGCAGGATAGAGAGGCGTAATAATGGAAATGGAAATCACCTTTCCCGGTGGGAAAAAAGTCAATTCAACCTATAAAGGATTCACTGTTGAAACGGATCAGCCCAAAGACGAAGGCGGAGATGGAAGCGCGCCGGAGCCTTATGATCTGTTTTTATCCTCCATCGGAACCTGCGCCGGGGTATATGTGGTTTATTTCTGCCATGAACGCGGGATCGATATGTCGGGCCTTAAAATGTCCGTTCGGTTCGACCGAAATGAGAAAGAACATCTGGTGGAGGCGGTTCGAATCCATATTTATTTGCCGCCGGGATTTCCGGAAAAATACAAAGCGACGGTTATCAAAGTCGCCGGGCTTTGCACGGTGAAAAGGAACATTTTCGACCCCCCTGAATTTATTATTAAGGCCGATATTCAAAGTTAGACCTGTTGGATCATACGATAAACGGGTCCCATGTTTCTCTTTTAAAAGTGAAATGTCACATCATTGCAAAAGATATCGTTTTGAAGGCCAAACCAAGATCAGCGCGATAATAAAAGGCAAAATGTAAATGGCAAGAATTCGAGGAACTATTTTTGCAGGACGCAGTGGCAGACGCGGCCGCGGCCGGCAATATCTTCAGAGACACGGGAAAGGCTTCGGCAGGAGAATGTTAACGAAAGTCATAGCTCATGAGCTATTTCCTCACCAGTTACCACGAAAAGGCACAAAGTTACCAATGAAAACTGATGTTGACCGGGAACAAATGGTTCAAGCGTTGAAGGAACAGGCACGAGCTATTGACGCCCGACTTAGCTTTTTGGATAAGCG
>JASJGP010000440.1:0-2804 GCA_033791485.1 Desulfobacterales bacterium
AATGATTTGGCTGAAACGATTATCAAATCCGGCGAAAAGACTTATGAACGCTGCTGGCAGCTTCCCATGCCCGAAGATTACAAAGAACTGCTGAAAAGCGATTTTGCCGATATCAATAACATGGCGAATACCCGGTGGGGAGGCGCAATTACTGCTGCACTCTTTTTATCGGAATTTGTTTCAGATACCAGGTGGGCACATATCGACATTGCAGGCCCTGCATATATCAAAAAAGAAAATGCTTACTGCCCTGCGGGAGGGACCGGTTTTGGGGTCAGACTGATTTGTGATGTAATAGAAAAGCTGGGAAGATAGGAGGCAAAAAAGCTGGGAGGCTGGAAGCTGGTCTTTGTACACACTTGACTCTTGGAGATATTTCTTTATAAGTGCTAAGTCATTTTAAAAGATGAACGTCGAACATCGAACGCCCAACGTCGAATTTTGAATGAGGTATTCTACCAATTTATAAACCGGCAGAGCGAAGCGCTTTCATCATTCGATGTTCAATGTTCAACGTTCGATGTTTAATCTATCTCTTTGTTCTCAGCGGCTCTGCGGTGAATTATAGTTTTTCTATTTCAGTCTCACCTTTACTGAATGCGCATGTGCATCAAGCCCCTCGATTTCAGCCAGACGGATGATATCTGCAGCTTCTTTTTTAAAGGCTGCTTTTGAATAATGAATGAGGCTGGTCTTTTTAATAAAGTGATCAACCGAAAGGGCTGAAGCAAATCTTGCCGTACCGGCGGTCGGAAGTACGTGATTTGGACCTGCAATATAGTCACCCACAGGCTCTGGAGTGTAATCGCCTAAAAATACAGCCCCGGCATTTCTAATCTGCCCTATATATTCAAAGGGCTCTTTTATCTGAAGCTCAAGGTGTTCCGGCGCAACCCGGTTTGCAAGGTCTATAGCAGCAGCAATATCCGGCACAACCATTATTGCACCGTAACTGGAAAGGGATTTTTTGGCAATTTCTTTTCTTGATAGATGTTTTAACTGCTCCTCAACAGCGCGGACGGTGGCTTTTGCCGTTTCCATGGAATTTGTAACCAGCATGGCTGAGGCCAGAACATCATGTTCCGCCTGGGAAAGGAGATCCGCTGCAACAAATTCGGGGTTTGCCGTATTGTCCGCGATAATAAGGATTTCACTGGGACCGGCGATCATATCTATTCCCGCTGTTCCTGATACAATCTTTTTTGCAATTGTAACATAGAGGTTGCCGGGACCGACGATCATATCTGTTTTTGGAATCGTCTCGGTGCCATAGGCTAATGCCGCAATTGCCCAGGCGCTTCCGACCTTGTAAATCTCATTTATACCAACCTTCCTTGCGGCAACCAGAAGATGAGGGTTTACCTTTGAATCTTCTGTTGGTGGAGTGACCATGACAATTTGCTTTACACCCGCTATCTTTGCCGGGATTGCACACATCAAAACGGATGAAACCAGTGGTGTCTTCCCGCCCCTTCCTCCAGGCACATAAACCCCTGCTGCATTCACAGGGTTAACTAGTTGACCGAGAACCGTACCGTCTCTATCTGTATTAATCCATGATTTTTCAAGTTGAAGTTTATGGAATTGTTCTATATTTTTTGCAGCACGATTCAAAGAGCGTACAAAAGACCTGTCAACTTTCTTTGCAGCATCGTTAATCTCTTTTTGAGTTACCTTAATTGATTCAGCAGTTGAACCGGGCGAGTCAAATCGATTTGTATACTTGACAAGAGCCCCGTCTCCGTTTTTCCTGACATCTTCAATGATACGCGTGACTTCGAGAAAATCCTTTTTCTTAAAGCCAAGGCCGCGATTTACAATAGATTCAACTCTCTTGTCAGCAGATTTTGAAGGATAATTATATATCTTCATGGCAATAGTCTCATGGTTTACGTTTCTATAATAGCATGGTCAATTCGATTTTTAAAAATTCATTGTTATTGATTGACATATTTTGCGTTATCTGTAAAATGAAATTTAAAAAAAATTATCTGATAGGGAGAATAATATATGAAAGAAAAACGAATTTTCAATTTTAATGCCGGACCTGCAGCACTTCCTCTTGAAGTTCTGGAGGAAATCAAAGAATCATTTATAAACTTCGGCTCGTCCGGAATGTCGATTACAGAAGTAAGTCACAGATCCAAATGGTTTGACGATGTTATAAACGATGCTGTTGAAAGGACAAAACGCCTTTTAAATCTGGACGAAAAGTTTCATGTACTTTTTATCCAGGGAGGCGCCAGCATGCAGTTTTGCATGATCCCCATGAATTTTCTCTCTGAAGGTAAGTCCGCCGACTATGTGGATACAGGTACGTGGTCCACAAAGGCTGTAAAGGAAGCGCAGATTCAAGGCAAAACGATTAAAGTAGTTGCGTCTTCCGAAGATAAAAATTATTCTTATATCCCCAAGGATATCCCATTCAGTGATGATGCAATCTATGCACATATCACATCGAATAATACTATAAAAGGAACCCAGTGGGCGAAATTTCCCGATACAAAGGGTGTGCCTTTAATTGCCGACATGTCATCCGATATCATGAGCAGGTCCTTTGACGCAGAAAAATTCGGTTTTATTTATGCAGGAGCCCAAAAGAATATCGGCCCTGCCGGTGTATGCATGGCAATAATACGGGATGATTTTTTAAATATGGTGCCCGATACACTGCCTTCCATGCTGAAATATTCAACCTATGCAACTAAAAATTCCATGTATAACACTCCTCCATGTTTTACGATTTATACCATACAACTTGTTTTAAAATGGCTTGAAGAAAAAATAGGCGGCCTTGACAAAAT